>CAXMOH010000111.1:0-6181 GCA_964194855.1 uncultured Hyphomicrobium sp. | reverse complement strand
AGGCCCGGGCGTTTCTCGAGGACCGGGACTTCGTGGTGCCCGAGGACGTGAAGGCCGAGGCGGTGCCCGTCCTTGCCCACCGGCTGGGGCTCGAGACCAAGGCCCGGTACTCGGGTGTTTCGAAAGAGGAGACGGTGCGCGAGGTCCTCCGCTCGGTGCCGACCGGCATCTGATGGCCACGGCCGCACCCGGTGCGCACCGGAGCGCCCTGGCCCCCATCGGCGGCGCGCTGGAGTGGTTGAGCGACGGGATCGCCAGGATCCTGAGCCGCTCACTCAACTCCTCGTACCTCTACCGGGCGCTCCGGCGGATCTGGCGCGAGCGGTTCACTGCCCGTGGGCGGTTCGTCTTCGTCCTGTGCTTCACCCTGGGCTTCGCCGGGATCGACACCCGTGAGGCCCTCGTCTATCAGCTCTTCGCTTTCTGCTTCGGTCCGCTGGCGGTGGCAGCGCTCATCGCACTGCGTCGTGCGCCGCGCGTGCGTCTCGTGGGTGCCCTGCCACGGAGGCTCACCGCCGGTCGAGCGGTCTCGGTGGGCGTCCGCGCCGAGACGAACGCATCGGGACCCAGCGGTCCCCTCGTCCTGTCCTGGTCCGGACCCGATCGGTTCGTCAAAGGTGTGCGCGTGGAGCCCGGGGACTCCTTCCTGGACGCCGCCCCGGGGCGACCCGGCCACGCACGGCTCGAGGTCACCGCCGAGCGTCGAGGGCGATATGTCGTCCCCGGGCTGGATGTCGGCGGCACGGACCCTCTTGGCCTTCTGGCCACGCGGCGCTCGTCCCGCCAGCCCGCCCAGGCCATGCTGGCCTACCCACGGTTCTTCCAGATGGAGAGGCTCGAGCTCCCGACGGGGCGCCGGTATCAGCCGGGAGGAATCCCTCTCGCGTCCAGCCTCGGCGACGAGAACGAGTTCATCAGCACTCGCGAGTACCGCCGGGGCGACCCCCTGCGCAAGATCCACTGGCGGTCCTGGGCCCGTCGCGGGGCACCCGTGGTGAAGGAGTACCAGGAGGAGTACTTCTCCCGCATCGCCCTGGTCCTGGACACCTTCGTTCCCCGGCGTCCGCGGCGAGACGAGCGCCGCTCCTTCGAGGCCGCCATCTCCGTCCTGGCTTCTGTCGCGGACCACTTCAGCCGCAGCGAGAACGTGGTTGACATCTTTGCGGCAGGGCCCGACGTCTATCAGGTGAGCGCGGGCCGCAGCCTTGCCTACCTCGAGAACGTCCTCGACGTGCTAGCGTGCCTCGAGCCGTGCCACGAGCCGCCGTTCGACAGCGTCGGGCCGCAGCTGCACGAGAAGCTGGGCCAGCTCACCACCGTGATCGCGGTCGTCCTCGACTGGGACGAGGAGCGAGAGATGTTTCTCCACGGTCTCCGAAGCCTGGGCGTGGCCGTTCGAACCTATGTCGTTCATGCGGGGCCGACGCGGAGGCCGTGGGCGAACGCCGCCCGATCCCTGGGTGAGATCACGCCCCTGGGCCCCGACGAGGTGGACCGCCTGATCGCCGCGGAGGAGAGCCCGTGAGCGGGGGACCGGCGCCAACCGGCCTGGTCGCACGCTGGGCCCTTCACGCTGCGTTGATCGCGGCGCTCGGTGCCTTCGTCGTCGCACAGAGCGATCGGTCGGTCCTCGTCCTCCTGATTCCCCTCGCCCTCGTGCCGGCGCTGCGCTGGCGGCGGGCGCCGCGGCTGCTGGTCACGATCCTCCCGGTGGTGACCCATGCGGCGCTGGTCGCGACGTTCATGCTGGCCGTCCTCTCACGGCAGCTCCTCTTCATCCGGGAGGATCTCGGCTTTCGTTACGGCGGCATCCTCGGCTGGTGCCTCGCGGTCCTGGCTGTCGTCTTCCTGCTCGGGCGTCGAATCTGGCCGACGACGTCGACGCTCCTTCCGGCGATCGTCGGTCTCCTGGTGGTGAGCGGCTTGAAACCCGGTGTCGGCCTCTTCCCGTACTTCGCCGTTGCCAGCGCGCTGGCGCTTTGGACGTTCGCTTTCGTCCGGGGTGGCCCGCGGCGCCTCGGTGGCCCCCTGTTGGCGTTTCTTCTCGTGGCGGCGGCGGTGTCCGCGGCGACGCTGCGCCTTCTGCCCTGGGCACAGCCCTTCGTCGAGCGGGCCGTGGCCCGGACGTTCGCGGAAGGAACCACGGGTCTGTCGGGAGAGTCTCGCCTCGGCGAGTTCGGGGATCTGGCCACGTCCGACAGGATCGTGCTCCGCGTGTGGACCTCGCGGCCACGGCTGCTGCGCGCCTACGTATTCAGCCGTTTCGATGGTGTGGAGTGGTCTTCAGTCGATCGACGGGAGAACCCGGGAAACAAGCCCGTGTTTCCCGCACTGGAGTCGGGAGAGGAGACGAGACTGCCGGATGTCCCCGGGAACCTGTTCGTCCTGGCGGCAGGTGGCGATCGAGCGAGTGAGGACGCGTCGGTGCTCGTCGAGACGCGGATCCTGCAGAGCGTGGTGACGGATTGGCCCCTCCTGGTTCCCGCGGAGCCGCGACTCGTGCGCGCCCCGACGCCGTACCTGCTGAGAAGCCGCGAGGGAGAGCTCCGCTGGCCGCCCTACGAGCCGGCGCGTCATTACTCCGTGGGAGGGCCACGGGCGCCGGGAGCGAGTGGGGTGGTCGACGAAGGCGCCTCGTCACGGGCGGCGGCGCTCGGTCTGCCCGCCCGCCTCGACCCGCGCATCCGTCTGCTGGCGGGCACGCTGGCCACCGACGCCGGCTCCGACCGCGCGCGTCTCGACAACACGGTCGAGTGGCTCCACACCCACCTCACGTACAGCCTCGAGATCGGTGAGTTCCAGACCACCGATCCCCTCGCGGAGTTTCTCTTCGACAAGAAGAGGGGGTACTGCGAGTACTTTGCCTCGGCGGCGGCGGTGCTCCTGCGCCTGCAGGGCATTCCGACGAGGTACGTCAAGGGCTTCGGCGTGGGCCCGCACAACTTCGTGGCAGGCGGGTACGGGGTGAGCGACCACTACCTCGTTCGCGAGTCGGACGCTCACGCCTGGGTCGAGGCCTACATCGAAGGGGCCGGCTGGGTCGAGGCGGATCCCACGCCCCCCGACGGCTTCGCGGCCGTTCACGCGTGGACCCCAGGCCCGCTCGACCGGCTCTTCGAGGCGATTCGTGTCCACGGGGCCGAGCTCTGGGCGCTTCTGATGCACGAGGGGTTCGGAGGACTTCTCACCCTGGTGACGGCCTCCGCCGGACGTCTCGCCGGAACTCTCTGGCGGCACCCGTTCCCGACCGTGTGCGCCGTTGCACTGCTGCTCGCCGCTCTCTCGCGCGAGTGGCTGCGAGCTCTCCTCGCGCGCCTGCGTTCCCGGCGCCGTTCGCGGCTCGAGAGGCAGGCCGCACTCCCGGGCCCGCTGGCCCCTCTCCTCGCCACCGTCGAGCGCCATTGGGCACGCCAGGGCCGAGCCCGACCCCCAGCGAGCGGCCTGCAGGAGCACCTCGGCAGCGTGCCCGCCGGAGTTCTTTCGCGGTCAGCCCGCGAGGCGAGCGCCGCGGTCGTGGCGGCCTGCTACCGCTCGGCCTACGGCGGAGCTCCACCCACCCCGTCCGAGATCACCCTGCTGCAGCGCGCGGTCTCTGGGTTGGACTGAAGATGCGGCTGATTGCACTCGCCCTTCTCCCGGTCCTCGCCGGCGGCTGCGCCGAGGGACCGCGAGCGATCATCAGCCCGGACCACCTCACGCGACAGATCGAGGACCTCCGCGGCCTCATCCAGGCCGCCGAGCAGGGCGAGCTCCTGCCCCCGAATCGACTCCTCGTCGCCATCGACGAGCAGACGGTTCGGGACCTGGCTCGGCTGGGCCTCCCGCGCGAAGAAACGGTCTCTGGGTCGGGAGGTCGCCTCCGTGTCCGGATCGACTCGGTCGACGTGGAGTTTCGAGACGGGCACGGTCTCGTGCGGCTCGACGGACAGCTCCACCGCACCTCCGAGGGGTCGGAGGAGGTCTTTGCAGAGCTTGCGGTGCTCGGTCGCGTCGACAGCGTCGAGGTCGACGAGGAGAGCGGAGGCCTCCGGGGCCGGGCGACCCTGATCGGCGTCGAGGTCAAGCGGGTGGGTCTCTCCGGCGAGGGGAGCGTGAGCCGAAGGCTCCTCGAAGCGGTGGCGGGCCTGAACCCGCAGATTCTGTCGCTCCTCAGCGAGTCGCTCGTGCTGCCCGTGCGGCTCGAGCGTGAGGTCGTGATCCGAGGGACCGGGGACGAAGGCCCCGTCCGCATCGCGCCGGCACGCTTCCCCCTCTCGGCACGCGTGACAGATGTTCTCGCCTTCGACCAAAGGCTGTGGATCGTCCTCGACGTGAGCGCGGGGGATTGGGCACCTCTCGAGACGACAATCGAAGACACGGGAGAAGAGTCGTGAGCGCGGTACCGAAGAAGCCCCGGCGTCTTCGGCGGTTCGTTCTCCGGATGATCCTTCTGACCCTCGTGGCTGCCGCCGTGTACGTTCCCATTCGGAACTATCAGCAGCGCCAGACCGCCGCACGCCTCGAGCGCATCCGCGACGGACTGAGGGAGGAGCTGGCGCAGCTCCTGGAGAACGACCCGCGCCTTGCCAGGGCTCCAGAGGGAGGCGTCCTCATCGGAGCACCGGCCGCGTTCACCGCGCGTCTCGCGCACCAGGTCGCCAGCGGCCTCCTCGAGCGGACGGAGATCCGCCTCACGAACAAGCGTGTCCGCAAGCGCGGAACCGTGCGGGTCAAGACCTTTTTCGGGAAGATGCAGCCCGGGGACTACGGCCTCGACGTCCACCTGCAGGAGGTCCGGGGCCGGCTGGGTGCCGAGGAGCCCGAGATCCGGTACGAAGACGATCGGGCCCTCGTGAAGATCCCGGCGGCCATCCGCGAGGGCGAGGGCCGCGGCACGCTCCGATTCGAGTGGCACTCGAAGGGCCTGGCTGGACTCGCCTGCGGGGACATCGACGTGACCCAGAGGGTGTCGGGTCGAGTCCTCCCGCACACGTATGTGGTCGAAGGGGCGATTCGTCTGGCTCTCGAAGACGATGTCGTGACGGCGGTCCCGGAGTTCCCGAACCTCGAGATCCGGCTTTACGTCGAGCCTTCGAAGGCGTCGTGGGACGACGTGAACAAGCTGCTCGACAGCCAGGGCTTTCGGTGCCGCACCGTTCTCAAGCTCGTGGACATTCCGAAGGCGGTGAAGGGGCTTCTGGCCAAGGGCCTGAAGGTGAAGATCCCGAGCCGCATCTTCAAGCCGGTCCGCCTGCCCGCCGGTTTCCACGACTCGGTCACCTTCGGGGGGACGACCTTTGCCCTGAGCGTGGAGCCCCGAGGCCTCGAGGCTGTTGAAGACATCCTCTGGTACGGCGCGGACCTGAAAGCCGAGGAGACCAAACCCCCGCTCGACGAAGCGACGCCCCTCGAGCTGCCGGCGCCCTCGCCTTTTCCAATGGCGCTCGAGCCCGAGTAGAAACGCCTCATGCTCCTCTCCCGTCTCGTCGAGCAGGTCGAGCGAGTCCGCGCCACGTCGCGGCGGACGGAGAAGGTCCAGCTCATCGCCGACCTCCTGCGCCAGACGCGGGAGAAGGAGACGGAGCTCGTCGCCCTCTACCTGACCGGCCACCTACCCCAGGGTCGGATCGGCATCGGCTGGCGCGCCGTGCAGTCCTCCATGCCGGAAGGTCCTCCTTCGGGCGACCCGCCCTCGCTCCTCGACGTGGACCGGACGTTGGGCGACGTCGCTCGAGAGACGGGCGCCGGGTCCGCAGGTCGGCGTCGTGACGCGCTGCGGCAGTTCCTCAAGCGAGCGACTCCGGAGAGCCGTCGTTTCCTGGGCGCACTCCTGGTCGGCGAGGTGCGCCAGGGGGCCCTCGAAGGCGTCCTGCGTGAAGCCATCGCCCGCGCCGCCGACCTCCCAGGCTCCCAGGTCCGGCGGGCCGCGATGTTCGCCGGGGACGTGGGCGAGCTCGCCCGCGTCGCGATGACCGAAGGCGCCGATGGCCTGGGGCGCTTCTCGCTCCGCCTTCTCTCGCCCGTGGCTCCGATGCTCGCGAGCCCCGCGGAGGACGTGGAGGCCGCCCTCGAGCGGCTGGGAGAGGCCGCCTTCGAGTACAAGCTCGACGGGGCCCGCATCCAGGTGCACCGCGCTGGAGACGAGGTGCGGGTCTTCACGCGCCAGCTCCAGGACGTGACCGAACGCGTCCCGGAGGTGGTC
>CAXMOH010000110.1:0-3810 GCA_964194855.1 uncultured Hyphomicrobium sp. | reverse complement strand
GCGCTTGGGCCACCGTGAGGCGATCGTTCTCTACACAGACGGCGTCTCGGAAGCACAGGACGTCGCGGGGGGCTTCTTCGAGATTGAGCGGATCGTCGAGACCGTGCGGCGGCACCGTCACGAGGACGCCGTCGCCCTGACCGACGGCCTCCTCGTGGCCGTGCGCTTCTTCGCCGGGGATGCCCCGCAGTCGGACGACATCACGCTGATGACGCTGAGGTACCTGGCCCAGCCGCGTTGATCAGGGCCTGGGAGCACCGCGAGGGGGCTGTCCTGCCGAGGCACCAGATGACAAGAGGCGAGGCCCGTGTGGTTGAATGGCCCGACGCAAACACGATAGTCTCGGGCGTTTCCTGAGGCCGTCCACCCTGACCTGAAGAAGCTGATGCCCACGACCGCGACGACCGAGCCAGGACGCTTCGAGGTGGAGGACGACCGTGAGTCCGGTGCGCTCCGCGTCCGCCTGAGCGGCACCTGGCTGCTGAGGTCGGCTGAAGCCGTCTACGGCGGCGAAGAGATGCTGCCGCACCTCGACGCCCTGCCCGAAGGCTCCCGGGTGGTGCTCGAGGACACGGGCATCGGGCGGTGGGACAGTCTCCTGGTGGCCTCCGTCCGCGCGTTGATCGAGGCCTGCCGCGAACGCGGCCTCGAGGTGGACATCGCCGGCCTGCCCGAAGGGGTCCGTGACCTGGTCGCCCTGGCTGCGGCGGTGCCTCGGGCCGATGCCGATCGGCCCCTCGAGGACGACGCCCTCAGCGCCCGGGTGGGGCGGATGGCGCTGCGGGCCTGGGACACCGCCGCCGACGCCAACGAGTTCCTGGGCGAGGTCGTCCAGGCCTTCGGCTCTTTTCTGCGCGGTCGGGCCCGGTTCCGCCGTGTCGACCTGATGCACGCCCTGGAGAGCGCAGGCGTGGGGGCTCTCGGGATCGTAGCCCTCATCAACTTTCTCGTGGGAACGGTGCTGGCCTTCGTCGGGGCGATTCAGCTCGAGCAGTTCGGGGCGGCGATCTACGTGGCCGACCTGGTGGGCATCGCGGAGGCCCGGGTGCTCGGGGCGCTCATGACGGGGATCGTGATGTCGGGGAGAACGGGAGCCGCCTTCGCCGCGGTGTTGGGCACGATGAACGTGAACGAGGAGGTCGACGCGCTGAGGACGATGGGCCTGAAACCTGTCGAGTTCCTCGTGCTGCCCCGGGTCCTGGCCACCACCCTGATGATGCCCGCCCTCACGGCATACGGGATCCTCATGGGGTTGCTGGGGGGCATGTTCGTCGGGGTGACGCTCCTGGACCTCGGGGCCGTGGAGTACCTCAAGCAGACCCAGAACTCGCTGGCCCTGAGGCACGTGATGATCGGCCTGGCGCAGGGCCTGGCCTTCGGGGGGGTGGTGGCGCTCACCGGCTGTTACTACGGTCTGCGCTCCGGGCGGAGCTCGGCCGCGGTGGGCGAGGCGACCACGAAGGCGGTGGTGATGGGGATCGTGCTGGTGGTGGTGGTGACCGCGGTCTTCACCGTCGTGCTCTACGTGCTGGGGCTGTGATGGAGGAGAACCAGGCGAGCCTGCAGATCGAGGTCCAGGGCCTGACGATGGCCTTCGGCAGCCACGTCGTGCAGAGAGACGTGGGCTTCGACATCCACCGGGGTGAGATCTTCGTCATCATGGGCGACAGCGGCTGCGGCAAGAGCACGCTGATGCGCCACATGATCGGCCTGCACCGGCCGGCAGCGGGACGTGTGCTCTACGGCGGCACGGATTTCTGGGACGCCGAGCTGGAGGAGCAGGCGCTGCTCCAGCAGCACTTCGGGGTCCTCTATCAGACCTCGGCACTCTTCAGCGCGATGACCCTCGAGGAGAACGTGTCCCTGCCCCTGCTGGAGTACTCCGACCTCAAACCGGGCCGGGCCGGCGAGGTGGCCCGGACGAAGCTCGCGCTCGTCGGCCTCGACGGGTTTGAGGAGTACTATCCCTCCGAGATCAGCGGGGGCATGAGGAAGCGCGCGGGGCTGGCTCGGGCCATGGCCCTCGACCCCGAGATCCTCTACTTCGACGAGCCGTCGGCCGGGCTCGACCCCCTCAGCTCGCGGCGGCTGGACGACCTGATCCTCGAGCTGCGCGACAGCCTCGGGACCACCATCGTGCTCGTGACCCACGAGCTACCCAGCATCTTCGAGCTGGGCGACAATGCCATCTTCCTCGATGCGGAGACCAAGACCATGATTGCCCAGGGCAAGCCAGACGAACTCAAGGACAGCCCGAATTCCAAGGTCCGGGCGTTCATGAGCCGGGGGCGGCTATGAGCGCCAAGACCCACCCGCGGCTCGTCGGAGCTTTCGTCATCGGGGCGGTGGTGCTGGTGCTGGCGGCGATCGTGCTCCTCAGCTCCGGCGGGTTGTTGCAGCAGAGAGACCGCTTCGTCGTCTTCTTCCCCGGGTCGGTGAAGGGGCTGCAAACCGGCTCCCAGGTGACGTTCCGTGGTGTACGGGTCGGTGAGGTCATCGAGGTGAGCGCCTTCCAGACGGGCCTCGCGGACAACCCGATCCAGATCGAGGTCGTGTGCGAGTTCTACGGGGACGTCGTCGAGACCCCTGAAGGCGTCGCGAACCCCTTCGAGGACCTCGACGCGGAAGAGGCGGCGGCCCTCCTCATCGAGCAGGGCATCCGAGCCCGGATGATGAGCGCCAGCCTGCTCACCGGCCAGAAATACATCGAGCTCGACTTCATGCCCGACGAGCCGGCCCGTCTCGTCGGGATGAGCCGCCGCTACGCGGAGATTCCCACTACCCCCACCGCCATGGAGAAGCTGGGGGCACGCATGGAGGACCTCATGAACAAACTGGCCGAGGTGCCCCTCGACCAGGTCGTCGAGAACGTCCAGAAGGCGATCCGCGCCCTGCGCGAGATCCTCGAGTCCCCGGACGTCAAGGGGGCGCTCGGCGCGGTCCACCGCGGGGCGAACTCGATCGAGCCGACCCTCGCCGAGGCGCGGAAGACGCTGAAGACGACCCGCGAGGTCATCGGGAACCTCGGCAAGGAAGCCGACGGCCTCGGCGACGACGTGAGCCAGACCCTCGCCGAGCTTCGCGAGCGAATGGCGCGCACCGAGGAGACCTTCGATGCGCTCGAGGCAACGCTGCGAGGGGCCGACGACGCCCGCGTGGACGCCTCGGAGACGCTCATCGAGCTCGAGCGGGCACTCAAGGCCTTCCGCAGCTTCGTGGAGTACGTGCAGACGCACCCCGAGGCGATGATCCAAGGCAAGGAGAAGAAGTGATGCGCACTCGGCTCTACGCGGTCCTCGGTCTTGCCGGCGCCGTGCTCGCGCTGGCCGGTTGCATCTCGCTGAAGCGCACGCCGGAGGCCCGGTTCTTCGTGCTTCAATCCCTCGCCCAGCCCACGGCGGCTCAGGGGCGCCAGGAGCCCATCGGCATCGTCGGTGTGGAGGCGGTGCGGCTGCCCGGCCACCTCGATCGCCCCCAGCTCATTACCTGGACGGCCCCGAACGAGCTGATGGTCGACGAGTTCCTCCGCTGGGCCGAGCCCCTGGAGGACGGGATCACCCGGACGCTCGTCGAGAACCTGGCCGCGCTCCTCCCGGACTACCAGGTCGTGCGACGTCGCTGGCCCGGGGGGACCCACGCCCGCTGCCGGGTGGCGGTCTCGCTGCGCCATTTCGGCCTGCAGCGGGATGGCACGGTGCAGCTGGACGGCCGGCTGACTCTCCTGCCCGATCGCGGAGAGCGCGCTCTCCTGATGCAACCGGTGAGCATGACGCGAGGCCCCTTGTCGCAAGGGTCGGAGGACGCTCCACC
>CAXMOH010000109.1:0-4109 GCA_964194855.1 uncultured Hyphomicrobium sp. | reverse complement strand
TGCAGGACGAGGGCGAGAAGCTCTATCGGCGCAGTCTCTACACGTTCTGGAAGCGCAGCGTCCCGCCACCCACGATGGACATGTTCGATGCCCCGGGCCGCAGTCGCTGCCAGGTGAGAAGGCAGAAGACCAGCACGCCCGTCCAGGCGCTGGCGCTGATGAACGATCCGCAGTTCGTCGAGGCCTCGCGGGTGGCCGCCGAACGCGTGCTCCGTCAGGCAAGTCAAGACCCGGGGGATCGGATCATCCATGCCATGCGTCTCCTCACTGGTCGTCGGCCGCGACCGGAGGAGCTCGACGTGCTCCTCGAGCTCTACGAGGGCCGGCGGGGGGGGTTCCAGGGGGATCCGAGCCGTGCGCGCCAGCTTGTGATGAGCGGTGACTCTCCTCGTGACGACGCACTCGATCCGGTCGAGGTGGCCAGCCTCGACGTCGTGGTGGGCACCATCATGAACTATGACGCCTCGGTAGTGAAGCGATAGGGGGAGACGTGAGGGACGCCCAGCGACTCGTGCGCCACATCGAGCGCCGCCAGTTTCTGACCCGCACCAGCCTGGGGCTGGGGAGCGCGGCGCTGGCACAGCTGCTCGATCCGGTCCTGGGCCTGGCCAGCTTGCCCTCCAACGAGAGTGGCTCGAGCGGCATCCTGGGCGCCCCCCACCTGCCGCCCCGTGCGAATCGCGTGATCTACCTTTTCCAGAGTGGGGCGCCGTCCCAGCTGGAACTCTTCGACCACAAGCCCATGCTGGAAACAATGCACGGCCAGCAGCTGCCCGACAGCGTGCGACGTGGGCAGAGACTCACGGGCATGTCGGCGGAGCAGTCGTCTCTGCCCCTGACGGCATCGCAGTTTCGCTTCGAAAGACACGGCACGTCGGGGTTCTGGGCCAGCGAGCTCGTCCCGCACATGGCGGGCATCATGGACGAGCTCTGCTTCATCAGGAGCATGCACACCGAGGCGATCAACCACGATCCGGCGATCACGTTCTTCCAGACCGGCTCGCAGCTCCCCGGTCGTCCCAGCATGGGAGCCTGGGCCAGCTACGGCCTGGGCAGCGAGAATCGGAACCTGCCCGCGTTCCTCGTCCTTGTCTCCAAGGAGTCGAGGGGGCAGCCGCTCTACGCCCGGCTCTGGGGGAGCGGTTTCTTGCCCACGGTGCACCAGGGAGTCCAGCTCCGCGCAGGTGCGGATCCGGTGTTGTTTCTCAATGATCCCGCCGGGCTCGATCGGGCCGATCGCGTGGCGATGCTGGAGGCACTGGACCGGCTGCACCGAATCCAGGCCGACGAGACACAGGACCCCGAAATCCAGACGCGCATCGCCCAGTACGAGATGGCCTTCCGCATGCAGACCTCCGTTCCGGAGGTCATGGACCTGGCCGGGGAGCCCGACGAGATCTACGACCTCTACGGCCCCGACGCGAGAGAGCCCGGAACGTACGCCGCCAACTGCCTGCTGGCCCGACGCCTGGCCGAGCGCGGCGTCCGTTTCATCCAGCTCTACCATCAGGGCTGGGACCAGCACGGGAACCTGCCCCGAGACATCCGGAGGCAGTGCGAGGCCACCGACCAGGCGTCGGCGGCTCTCGTCATCGACCTCAAGCGCCGGGGCCTTCTGGAGGACACGTTGGTGATCTGGGGTGGCGAGTTCGGGCGCACGAGCTACTGCCAGGGGCCGCTCACCCAGGGCGACTACGGCCGCGATCATCACCCGCGCTGCTTCACGGTCTGGCTGGCGGGGGCGGGCGTGAAGTCGGGCTTCAGCTACGGAGAGAGCGACGAGCTCGGCTACAACATCGTCCGCGACCCCGTCCACGTCCACGACCTGCAGGCGACCATCCTGTACCTGCTGGGAGTCGATCACGAGCGGCTGGTGTTCCGCCACCAGGGCCGGCGCTTCCGGCTCACAGACGTGCACGGCCAGGTCGTCAAGGACATTCTGGCCTGAGCACTCGGCCTCGTCGGTGCGGTCGTCGGGGGAGTGCTGGAGCCTATTCGGGTCGCGGTCCTGCGGGCAGATGGTCCTGGAGGTAGCGGGCGAGGAGGGAATAGAGGTGGAGCTGGGTCCCCTCTCCCTCCGAGATGCCGTGGGAGCGGTTGGGGTAGATCATGGAGTCGAAGGGCTTGCCCAGCTCGATGAGCCGGTTGATCAGCCTTTCCGTCCCCTGCATGTGCACGTTGTCGTCGCCGGAGCCGTGGACGATGAGCAGGTCGCCGACCAGGCCCTCGGCGAAGGTGATGGGTGAGCCCTCCCGATACCCCTCCGGGTTCTCGCTGGGCAGGCCCATGTAGCGTTCCTGGTAGATGGTGTCGTAGAGCGTCTGGTCCGGCACCGGGGCGACGGACATGCCCACCTTGTAGAGATCTGGCGAGCGGAAAAGGAGGTTGAGCGTCATCGATCCCCCACCGCTCCAGCCCCAGGAGGCGACGCGCTCCGCGTCGAGGTACGGCCTCTCGGCCAGAAGCGCTCGGACGGCGGCCGCCTGCTCTTCGGAGGCCAGGACGCCCACCGAGCCGTGGATCCTCTTGCGCCACTCCCGTCCCTTCGGCGCGGGGGTGCCCCGGTTGTCGACACTCGCCACGACGTACCCGGCGTCGGCCAGCGCCCGGTGGAAGAGATGCCGCCCGGACCGGCTGGGCCACTCGTCCTTGACCGTGACGTTTGCGGGCTCGCCGTAAACGAACATCAGGAGCGGATAGGACTTCGACGCGTCGAGTCCATCCGGCTTCATCATCCATCCGTCCAGTCGGACGCCATCGCCGATGTCGACTTGAAAGAGCTCCGTCGGTGGCACGAAGAGGGGGGCCACCTTCTCGGCGAGGGCCGCGTTGTCCTCGAGCACTCGGACGACCTGGTGACTCGGGAGACGAACGAGATCGACCACCGGAGGCCGTTCCATCGTGGAGAACGTGTGGAAGGCGAAGCGGCCGTCTGGAGAGATGTCGTACGCGTGGGTGCCCGGCTGGCCTGCGGGAGTGATTCGCTCGGGGGCCCGGCTTCCGTCGAGCTTCGCGGCAAAGAGGTAGCGTCGCACCGCGTCGTCGGGGGAGGCGACGAAGAAGACCTTCTTGTCGTCCAGCCCTTCCACGCTCAGGATGTCGAAACTCCCGGGTGTGAGAAGGCGCATCGGGCCGCCCTTGCGCGGCGCGCTCCACAGGTGACGCCAACCGTCCCGCTCGGATATCCAGAGGAGCTCGTCGCCTCCTGGGAGCCATCTCCATTCGTCCACGATGTCGAGCCAGGCGTCGTCCTCGTCGCGCAACAGGCGGCGCGTCTCCCCTGTTCGGGCGTCGGCGAGCCAGAGGTCGGTCGACTGCTGCCGCCGGTCCATCTGCTGGATCAGGAGCTCCCCGGCGGCCACCCACTCCATGCGTGGAAGGTAGTACGCGCGCGGGTCCTCGCCCGGCACCTGCACCCAGCGGGGATCTCCGCCCGAGGCGCTCACGATCCCGATCTTGACCGCAGAGTTCGTGGTCCCGACCTTGGGATACGGAATCCAGGTGACGACGGGGTACGTCGTGTCGGTGTTGTTGATGAGGGGAAACTGGCCGATGCCCGTGGCGTCGAAGTGCCAGAAAGCGATCCGGGTGCCGTCCGGACTCCAGCGGAAGCCGTCCCGCAGCTTGAACTCCTCCTCGTAGACCCAGTCCGAGGTGCCGTTGATGCTGGTGGACGAGCCGTCGGACGTCAGGCGCGTCAGGTCCCCGTCCTCGAGGCTCTCCACGTACAGATCGCTCTCCTGGACAAAGGCCACCCGGGTGCCGTCCGGCGACAGCTTCGCGAACATCAGGGTCGCCTCGGGAAAACCCGGGCCCACCTGGTGCAGGGCGCCGCTCGAACGTTCGAGGACCCAGTAGTCGCCCCGGGTGTTCTTGCGCCATACCTTGCGGGTGTTGGTGAAGACGAGGAGGCGAGTCCCGTCGTCCGACCACGCGTAGTCGTCGATCGAGAGCGGGGCCCCCGCTTCTGCTGGGACGAGACTCGCCGCCGCTACCACCACCTGTCGCTCTCCGCTCGCCGTGTCGTAGCGGACGATGTCCTTGCCGTGGCCGTCCGCGGCGTCTTCGAGGGTCGTGTATCCCGATCCGCCGTCCAGCCAGCGCGCGGG
>CAXMOH010000108.1:0-3056 GCA_964194855.1 uncultured Hyphomicrobium sp. | reverse complement strand
CCGGACAGCGACACGAGACCCGCGATGCCGAGGAAGCTGGCGGCGCTCATGTAATCCCCGGCCAGGGCGAAGCCGTTCTGGACACCGGTCACCGTCCGTCCGGCGGTATAGAAATGCTCGGTGCTGCGGGTCTTGCGCGCGGCCCACCAGGTGATGCCCAGGGTCACCGCCACGAACGCGAAGAAGCAGGCGATCGCGACGTAGTTGGGTTCGCCGATGCTCGACGTCATCGGCGCTGCTCCGCCCGCGCCGATTCCACGTGTCCTCGCAACGAAGCCCGGGTCGCGTCGTAGGGGCTGTTGGCCCAGCGCACGTAGATCCAGATGAGGACCCACGCGGACACGATCACGAGGGCGCCGAGCAGCGTGCCGAGGCTCAGCCCGCGGAGGAGCATGGTGCCGAGGAGCGGCTTGGCCCAGGCCACGAGCAGGATGAACCCGAGATAGATCGCCAACATCGCCGCCGTGAGGCCCAGCGCCAGGCGCCACTGCGCCTGGGCGAGCGCCTCGAGCGCCCGCTGCTTCTCGCTCATGCGTCCCCCTTCTTCTGTCGAACGGTGACGCGTACGCTAGCGGCCGGCTGCCGCCCCGTCAAGCGAGAGAGACTGCGCCGCGCTGGTCGCGGCCAGCGCGGACGCCGGTCCTACTTGCCGGCGATCGAGAGGAGCTCGATGTCGAAGGTGAGAGAGGCGTTCGGGGGGATGCCGCTGCCCGCCGGAGGATTGCCCCCATAAGCCAGCTGGTGCGGGATCGTGAGGCGACGCTGCCCCCCCACCCGCATCCCCGGGACTCCCTCGTCCCAGCCCCTGATCACCTGACCGGAGCCGGCCGTGAACGTGAACGGCACGCCGCGGTCGTAGGAGCTGTCGAACTGCGTGCCGTCGAGGAGACGACCCACGTAGTTGACCGTCACGGTGTCGCCGACCTCGGCGATCGGCCCGTCCCCCACGACGAGATCGAGGACGACCAGCTCCACGTCAGCCGCGGGGTCGGTGGGGCCGGCGGTGCCTCCACCGCACGCAGCGAGGCCCAGAATCAGAACAGAGACAAGTGCACGGTTCACAAAGAATCCTCCAGAGCAAAAACCCATCATACAACCGATCCCTGCCCCCTCGTCGGCCAACGCTTTGGATCAGCGCAGGTGACGAATCACACCATCCAGAGTAACGCCGAGAATCCGCCTTGTCTTCCCTGGGCTTGCGAGACCGCTGTCACACCGACCCGGGAGACCGACTATCCGTCCGCCTCCATGCGGTCGTAGAGACGGTTCACCTTCACCGCGGGCATCCGCCCGCCACCGGGCTCGATTTCGAGGACGACGAGGAGCCGCCCCGTCTCCGGGGACACGCTCCACGTCTCTTTCATCTTGCCCCGCTCCGTCTTCGTCTCGACAACGAGACGGTCGCCCTTCCAGCGTGTCTTGACCTCGCCCTCGCCGTGCTCGGTCTGGTACTTCTCGCCATCAGGCTGGAGCGTGCGGACGAGCCCGTCGGGCTCGACGATGGCGATTGCGGACGCGATATGGGCGATGGTCAGCTCCTTGGCCGAGAAAAACGTCAGCATCGGGGGCCTCCGGTCCTCCTCTCCGCCACCGCGGCCCAAGCCGCCGCCACGGCCGCCCATTCCACCGCCGCGACCCATGCCGCCACCACTCATGCCGCCGCCACGGCCACCGCCGCCGCCTCTCCCGCCCCCGCTCGCCATCCGCTGTTGCATGGCTTCCTGCATCTTCTCGCGGGGGTCCTCGCTGAGGTCGGAGTTGAGCGTCCACTGGCCGACGAGGGCCTGGCGCGCGGGGTGTTCGGCGATCTCGCCCCCGGGAGGGTCCTCGGCCGCTCGAGCTGCCCCCCATGGCCCGGAGGCGACGAGCGCCACGGCGCACGCCGTCGTCGTCATGACCTTGTACATTCCCATGTCTTCTCCATCGGGACCGGTGATCGCCGATCGCTCACGGGATCGGGAACGTCCTCCCGTCCTGGAACAAGAAGCCGTCGTCGTCCGTGATCTCGACCGCGAAGTCGAGGAGCGCTTCGCTCCCATCCCCGGGGACCGAGTAGAACGTGACGAACGTGAGGTCTCGCGTTCCGTTCGCCTCGAGGCGAGCATCGCCGGCCTCCAGTGTCGTTTCCGAGGGGTCCTCGTCGGTGATGACCTCGATGCCGCCCGAGGCGGCTCTGAGCGTCAGGCCGATACCGGTGATCGTGCCACCGAGCCCTCCCGTTTCCGTGAGTGTGATGGTATAGGTCGCGGTCCACTCGAAGTCGGTGTCGGTGGACGGCTCCGCGATGATCGGATCGGGGCTCGCGGTGAGGTTCACGCGCATGCCCACGACCGATGAATCCGTCACCGAGTTGTCACCGCCGCACCCCGTCATGCCCAGCACGGTGATCCCCGCGAGCGCCAGAATGGGAAGCCATCTGGCGGACGTGGTCGGGACCTGCGTTTCTATCATCTGATCTCCTGGCTGCCCCCGCGATCTGAACGCTCCGTGGGCCACACGATTCGACGCGGCCCCGGGACGATGGGCTCGAATGACGGACCGAACGCTACTCCGGCGCAGGGCCACGTCCCGGGGGACCCCAGCGGCCACCGTGGCGGCCCATCATTCCACCAGGCCCCATCATTCCGTGGTGGCCCTTCGGACCGCGCATGCTCTCGAACAGCTCCAGCTTCTGCTTTTGCTCGTCACTGAGGATGCTCTCCAGGGCCTTCTTCGACTCCTCTCGCAGGGCACGGCTCCGCTTCTTCAGAGCTTGCCCTTCGATCATGAGCTCGCCGACGAGGAGCGCGTCCGGCTGATCGCTCTCGAGCGATTCCCTCACGAGCTGTCGGTTCTCACGCATCTCCTGGTGAAGGGCCTCCCTCTGCGGACGCTGCCCCTCGAAGATCTCGCGAGCGGCCGCCTGCTGGTCCTCGGTCAGCTCGAGAAACCGCCCGGGCCCGCGGAAGCCTCCCGGCCCATGTCTGCCCTCGCCCGGACCGAGCTCCTGGGCGATCGCGCCCCACGTCCCGAGCAGGGCCACGGCTCCGAGGCCGACAAGGGTGATGATTTTTTGC
>CAXMOH010000107.1:0-2921 GCA_964194855.1 uncultured Hyphomicrobium sp. | reverse complement strand
GGGCGAGCACCGGCTCCTTGTTCTTCAATCGGTCGTCGGGCCCCGGCACCCCGAACATGAGTCGGTCGTTGTCGAGATAGCGTTGGAACCGAGGCCCCTTCGAGTAGTCGAACGGGAAGCCCGTATCGTCGGAGAGGATGGTGGTGTTGGGGTGCAGCTTTTTCCACTCGCCCCAGGTGGTCGTCACAACGGGGTAGGTGTCGAGCCACACGTTGTGCTGGGTGAGCGGCCCGAGAACCGCCCGGCCCTGCAGGGTCGACCACAGCGTCACGCTCTGCTCGTCGACCATCATCCTGTTCGAGCGGTACACCAGCCCGCTCGGCCTGAAGCTCAGCTTGGCCCCGCGGATCGAGTTGGCGTAGGGGATGGTAGTGCCGCACAGAAAATCGTTGACGATCGTCAGCTCCACGCCACCGAGCTCGTCGCGGGTCAGCTCGTGAAAGGCGAGGATCTGCTCCGGATAGGCGCGCATCTCCCCGCGCACCTCCAGACCGATCACCTTGTGTTTGTCCTTGAGGAAATCCGCCTCCGCGGCCGGGACGTGCTTCGGATGATCCAGGATCGGGCTGCGGCTCGGCGGCGTCCCGCCATAGTTGACCTCGTCCAGCCGGACGAGGGCCGCCCCGCCCACATCGAAGTAGATCCCCAGCCCCTCGTCCACCTTGGTGTACATGGCCTTCTTGAGACTGGGATAGCCGGGGTGGGGGTCGTAGGGGAGATTCCAGTACCAGCGCCGCCAGGCCCCGAGGTCGTCGCCGAAGTCCTGTCCGGTTTGCTCCTCCAGGAATTTCACGAGCCGCGTGCGGACCTTGTTCGACGCGTCCTGGCGCGGCATGTCTCCGAGACCGGGAAGGCCGCCGCCGCCGCCGCCTCCGCCGCTGCCTCTGCCACCACCCCCACCACCACCGGCATTACGGCCGCCCGTAAAGCCTCCGCTGGAGGCGATTTGGCTGGAGCGCCCGCCCTGGTTCCTCACCCCCCCGCTCATCCGAGACTCCCGGCGCGGTGCCATGAAGCGAGCGATCTCCACGAGCAGGGGCGTATAGCCGTCCTGCCAGGCTTCGGCGAGAGCCGCCATGGCCTTCTCCGCTTCCTGCTCGTCCTGGGACGCGGCGTCGATGAAGAGCTGGATCCGGGGGTGGGACTCGGCCGAGTGAGCCAGGGGCAAAGCCGCGAGAGTCACCGCGGCCAGTCCGGCAATTGCCAGCACGCGACTCTGTCTCTTGATCGCCCTGGGCCGAGGGCAAGCCGAATCCGACGACAACCGGGTCATTTTCATGGGGATACTCCCGCGTGGCAGCATTCTCGAGAACCAACGCCGTACGATCAGTTTAGCCGATCGACATCTCACCACCTTTATCACAGCCTCGGCGGCGAGATGTCTGTTTTCTGTAAAACCCTACCACTGTCCTCGGACGACCCGGAGCGGCGCCCCGGCCTCACCCCTGCGGCTTGTAGTGCAACACCATGTAGGCGCCCGAGGCCGCCAGGAGGAAGCCCACGTACAGCATCGGGCTGGGTGCCACCTTCGGGGGGTGCTCCCACATCGAGTAGAGGACGTTGACGATGGGTGCTCCGGCAAAGACCAGGGGCATGACCCAGAGAGGGTTGCCACCCGCCTTGAACGAGTAGACCACGCACAACGCCCCCGCGGCCCCCAGTGTGCCGGCCACCAGCGCCATGGTCATCCCGTGGCCCGTGAAGCCCTTGAGCTCACCCTGGGCGGCGAGGGCGGCCAGCGGCACCAGGACACCCACCAGGAAGTAGGCGAGCCCCACGAACAGGAAGGCGCGAAGCGGGTTGCCGAGCGCCACCTGCCCCTTGTGGATCATCGGGCCGTACAGCCCCCACGAGATAAACGCGCCCACCACGAAGAAGATCCAGCTCATCTCGACTCCTTTCGTCGGTGGCGGAAGAGCCACCGCACCGGCAGCCGGCGCCGCGTCGAACCGCAGCAGGGCCAGCGTGTCCTTGTCCTTGACCAGCACCCCGTCGTTCATCACGACCGGGTGGGCCCACGTGGGGTTCTCGGCCACCGGCCACGTCCTCGTCGGGGAGAACGCCTCGCTCGTCTGGGGCGCCACGATCAGCTCGGATCCGCTCGTGAGCAGGAAGAGCACCCCGCCCCCGGCCACGATCGCGGCGTTGTCGCCCTGTCGTCCGTCGGAGTGCCACAGGGTCTTGCCCGTGGTCGCGTCGAGGGCGAAGAACTGGCCGCGCTTCTTGTGCGAGAAGCCAAAGAGCCTCCCCTCCGACAGGACCGGAGTGCTCATGTAAGCGGCCACCGTGTCGTTCTCCCAGACGGGCTCGGTGGTCCAGCCCGAGTCGCCCTTCTGCACCGCGAGCGCTCGCACCGGTTGATCGAGCCCCGAGTAGATGACGGTGTCGCCGTGGACGATGGGGGTGACGGCGTTCTGCTGGTACGAAGTGGTGAAGGGGAGCTTCCAGAGCAGCGTCCCGCTTTTGGCGGACACTCCCACCAGGAACGACTCGCTCAGGGTCACGACCTGCCGTTCGCCCCCGATCTCCGCCACCACCGGGGACGCGTAGCCCGGACCGTCCCCCGTCCAGGTCCACACGACCTCGCCGGTGGCCGAGTCGAAGGCGGAAAGCGCCCCACCCGCCGGGCCGCCCACGTGGGCGATCAGCCGGCCGTCGTCGAAGACCGGCGACATGGCGGTGCCGAAGACAGCCGCCGTCTGGGAGAACTGGGAGGCAAACGTCTCCTGCCAGAGAAGGCGCCCGTCGGACGTGTCGAAGCACGAGAGGATCCCGCTGATGCCGAGAGTGCAGATCCGACCGCCTTCCACGACCGGCGTCCCCTTCGGCCCCTTGCCGTGGCCCGACGCGGCCGGATTGATCTCGTAGTGTGCCGGGTACGACTGCCGCCAGACCTCTGCCCCGGTCGCGAGCTCGAGGCT
>CAXMOH010000106.1:0-8649 GCA_964194855.1 uncultured Hyphomicrobium sp. | reverse complement strand
TCACCGGGCGAACGGGGGCGTGAGGAAACACCCACCGGATCGCGGATTCCGCCGGCAGGCGGAGCTCGGGGACGAGGGTCTCGAAGTCGTGGCCGTCCGCGCCGAGCCCGTGCATGAGGATGACGGCGGCGTCTGCGGGCTGCTCCGGCTCGATCTCCACCGGAGGGAGACGCTCGTCGCTCACGACACGGGCTCGCCCAGGCGCTCGGCCAGCCGCCGCCGGACCTCCTCGGGCATCCGCGCGGGGGTGCAGCTGCGGCAGATCCGGGCCAGGGCCTCCAGGTCTTCCTTCAGGACCTTGCAGGGCTCACAGTCGGTCAGGTGTCGCTGGAGCTCCTGGCACACGTCGTCGGGGAGGACGCCATCCTCGTACTCGGTCAGCTGCCGGAGCAGCTCGTCGCACTTCATGCCTTCGCCTCGCCAGCAGACGGGGTCGTCTCCCGCCCGCGAAAGTGATCCCCCAGTCGCGCCCGGAGCTTCAGCCGCGCGCGGTGAAGATGGACCCGGACAGCCCCCGGGGTGAGATCCAGGATCTCCGCCACCTCGGAGGTCGGTCGCTCCTCGGCCTCCTTGAGCTCGAAGACGGCGCGCTGGAGCGGAGTGAGCTCGTCGAGCGCCCGCTCCATCGCCATCCTCGTCTCCGCCCCCCAGACGACCTCGTCGGGGGCCCGGGTCCAGGAAGCCCTCTGGGCGAGACGCTCGTCCTCCGCCGTGAGCCGGTCCGAGTCCTCGTCCGGCAGGGGCTCGTAGCGCCGCCGACGGCGCAGGAGGTCGATCGACTTGTTGAAGACGATGCGGTGGAGCCAGGTGCCCCACCGTGACTCGCCGCGGAAATCGTCGGCCTTCTCCAGAGCGCTGGCGAAGGCCTCCTGCACGGCGTCTGCAGCCAGGTCAGGGTCGCGGGTGGTGCGGAGCGCCAGGGCGTACAGCCGGTCGCCGTCCTCCACGAGTGCCCGGGACAGGGCCTCGCGACGCGTCGCGTCGGCCCCGTCCGGACCCGGGCTCACGCACTCGCCGGAGTGAGCTGCTTCTCCACCATCTCCGCGATCATCGGCTGGGCCAGGGCGCCCACGCGCTGCTCGACGACCTGTCCGCCCTTGAACACCAGCATGGTCGGGATCGAGCGGATGCCGAACTCCCCGGCGATCTCGGGATTGTCGTCCACGTTCAGCTTGCCCACCGTGGCTCGCCCGGCGAAGGCATCGGCCACCTGCTCGACGGCGGGCGCCACCATACGGCACGGCGCGCACCAGGCCGCCCAGAAGTCCACGAGCACGGGGCCGTCGGCCTCGATGACTTCCTTCTTCCAGTTCTCAGAGGTCAGAACAACCACGTTCTCACTCAAATCGGATCTCCTCTCGTTCGGGTGCCCGGGGGCCGTCACTGCCTCCGGCGCGTCTGTCCGTGTCTTGGACGCGGGCCACCACTCAAACGTTACAGCCCCTCGCGCCCCTGCCGCAAGTCGCTCCGGAACCGGGCTTTCCGTATACTCCCGCCGTGACATCGTGGATCCGGACCCCTGAAGAGCTGGCCGATCTCGCTCGCTCGTTCGACGGCTGCCGCACGATCGCGCTGGACACCGAATCGGACAGCCTCTACCACCACCGGGAGAAGGTCTGCCTCGTCCAGATCGCCACCGATCGCGGGGACGCCGTCCTGGTGGACTCGCTGGCCGTGCGCGACCTCTCGCCCCTGGGGCCGGCGCTGGCGGACCCGGACATCGTCAAGGTGCTTCACGGGGCCGATTACGACGTCACCACGCTCAAGCGGGACTTCGGCTTCTCCTTTGCGGGGATCTTCGACACGATGATCGCGGCACGCTTCCTGGGGTATCCCGGGATCGGGCTTGCGGCCGTGGCCGAAGCGGAGCTCGGGGTGAAGCTCTCGAAGACCAACCAGAAGGACGACTGGTCCCGACGCCCTCTCACTCCCCAGCAGGAAGCCTACGCCCTGGCCGACGTGGAGCACCTGGGTGGGATCCGGGAGCGGCTCCTGGCGAAGCTCGAGGAGAAGGGGCGGACCGAGTGGGTCCGGGAGGAGTGCGACGCCGTCGCCGCGCTCGAGCCTCAGCTCCGCCGCAAGAATCCCGATGCCTACCTGGGGGTGAAGGGGGCGCGCCGGCTCCGCCCACGCCAGCTGGCGGCGCTGCGGGAGCTGTACGCCTGGCGCGAGGGCCGAGCGGAGGAGACCGATCGGCCGGCCTTCAAGATCCTCGGGAACGAGATTCTTCGAAAGATGGCCGAGCAGCTCCCGAAAACCATGGGGGACCTGCGCCACGTCGGGGGTGTCCTGCCCCGACTGCGGCCCCACGCCCAGGAGCTCCTCGAGGCCGTCGGCCGAGCGGCCCAGCTGCCCGATTCCGAGCTCCCGGTCCTGACCCGCACGCCGCGGCCGGTGCTCTCCAACGAGGTTCTTCAGAGGGTCGCACGCCTGAAGGAGTGGCGCGTCGGCCGGGCCCAGGCGCTCGAGGTGGATGTCTCGGTGGTGCTCCCCCAGCGCCTCATCGATCGTGTGGCGGCAGAGGGCCCCCGGGACCTGGCCGAGCTGGCGGGCGTCGAGGGCCTGCGGCGATGGCGGGTCGACGCCTTCGGGGACGAGATCCTGGCGGGCGTCGGCGCCTGAGGCCGTTTATCATATGTGGCCTTGAAGCTCGGGGAGAAGTTCGGCAAGTTCGAGATCGAGAAGGAGCTCGGCCAGGGCGCCATGGGCGACGTCTACCAGGCGCGCGATCCCGATCTGGATCGACGGGTGGCCCTCAAGACGGTAAAGCCCGGGTTGTTGAAGGGCAAGGACACCCTCGCTCGCTTCAAGCGCGAGGCCCGGGCGGCGGCCCGGCTCCAGCACCCGAACATCGTGACCATCTTCGAGGTCGGCGAGGTGGACGACACCCGCTACATCGCCATGGAGTACGTGGACGGCGAGGAGCTCGGCACCGCGATCCACCACCTCGATCGTTTCACCCTCGAGCAGAAGATCCGGTTGATGGTCGATGTTTGCCGGGGGCTCCACTTCGCCCACAAGATGGGCGTCATCCACCGGGACGTGAAGCCCGCCAACATCCTGGTCACCCGGGACCGGGTCGTGAAGATCCTCGACTTCGGCATCGCCCGCTCCCTGGGCGAGGCGAACATGACGCAGACGGGCATGGTGCTCGGGACACCGAGCTACATCTCGCCGGAGCTGCTCAAGGGCGACGAGGTGACACACCGCGCGGACATGTGGGCTGTGGGAGTGATCCTCTACGAGCTGCTCTCGGGTCGCCGGCCCTTCGAGGCCAAGACCGTTGCGACCCTCATCCACAAGATCATCCACGAGCCACTGCCTCCCCTCGACGCAGAAGGGCTCGGCCTGCCCGAGCCGCTGGTCAGCGCCGTCACCCGGTCGCTCGAGCGGGACCCTGGCAGGCGCTTCGGGGATCTCGCGGAGATGGAGAGGGCGCTCCTGGCGGCGATCGGGGCGACGCCTGCGCCCGAGATCCCGCTGGACCCCGTGGCCCGCAAGCGAGGCTACGAGCTCAACTTTGCCGAGGCGCGACGGAAGCTGGCCGAGGAGGATCTCTCGGGCGCGCTGGATTCCGCCCGCCGGGCACAATCGCTGGAGCCCGACCGCAGCGGAATCGTCGCGTTGATCAAGGCCATCGAGGGGCGCCTCGGATCGGCGGCGACGGTCCAACGCCCACCCACGCCACGCCCGAGCACGCCCACCTCCCCCACACCCTCGCTCGCCCCTTCCGCGCCTCCCACGCCCACCGGTGGCGTCCCCGGGGCCCAGGGACCCCTCGACTCGGCCACGCTCCGAGCCAGGGGAGCCGGCGCCCTCACCGACAAGGGCGCCTTCGGCGACCCGACGGCCACGAAGGAGGTCGCGCTCTCGCCCGTGGCGGACCTGCTGGCGGCGGCCGGAGCGGACGGGGCGCTCCGGCTCTGGGATCTGCATTCGCGCACACGGTCCCACGTGCTGCGAACGGCGCTTCATCAACGGGCAGGCCACGACGCCGCGGCCCTGGCGCTGGCCTTCTCGCCGGACGGCTCGCTTCTGGCTTCGGGCCACGTCGACGGCTCCGTGCACCTGTGGGACATGACCACGGGCGAGGCGATCCCCGTCCGGCTCCGCCACGACGATGCCGTGTCCGCCATCGCCTTCTCCCCCGACGGCGTCACCCTCGCCACGGGCTCGCTCGACTCCAACCTGCGGCTCTGGGACGTGGGGGCCGCTCTCGGCGGTGACGCCCGGCGCGAGCTGCTCCGTCAGCCCGCGGCGGTCACCGCGCTGGCCTGGACCGGAGGCGGCGAAGCCATTCTCACCGGCCACACGAGTCGAGTGCTCCGGCTCCTCGACCCGGTCCGGGGGCGCCTCCTCGCCACGCTCCGGGGCCCGACCGCCCAGGTGACCCAGCTCCTGCTGTCGCCCGACGGCCAGTCGATGGCCGTGGCCAGCCGCGACCGGACGATCCGTCTCATCGAAGTCGAGACAAGACAGGAGACGGCCACCCTCGCCCTGCCTCGCTCGTCCTCCGCGCTGTGCTTCCTCTCCGACGGAGGGTTTCTCGCCAGCGTGGGGCTCGACAACTCCGTCCAGCTCTGGGACCTGGAAACCCGCGAACCGGCCGCGGCGCTCTGGGGCCCGACCGGAGAGAGCTTCATCGGCCTCGCCCTCTACGGCGAGCTGAACCACCTGGCGGTGGCCTTGGCGGACGGCCGCATCCGGATCTGGGGCCCGTCGAGCTGACGGCCCTACCTCTCCAGAGAACGGATCTCGTCCTCGCGCTTCCACTGGTCGATGCGGTAGAGGGCGAAGTCGTACTTCACCGGATCGGCGGGATCGAAGCGGCGGAGGCGACGAGTGATGTCCAGGGCCATGGCCCACCCGGGTGATCGATAGCGGGTGAGCCGCAGGCGCCGCGCGATGGCCTGGGTGTGGGTGTCGAGGGGCAGGACCAGCTGGTTCGGGGCGGGCCGGCTCCAGACCCCGAGGTCCACGCCGTCCTTGCGAGCCATCCAGCGCAGGTAGAGGTTGAGCCGCTTGCACGCGCTCCCCTTTTCGGGCGACGGAAAGAAGTAGCGCACGCCGGCCCGGGCCGGGAGCCGGGCACTCCCGTAGAGTCCTCCATGATCGAGCGCAAGAGCCCGCTCCGAGAAGGATCCGAGCGCCGGCCCCACGTCGGGGGCGTCGTCGGCCAGGCCCTCCGCAAAGAACGCCTCGATGGATCCGTGAGAGGCGCGCATCTGCCGCGCGAAGCCCAGGAGGCAGGCGACATCGCGGCCATCCAGCCACCTGTGGCGAAACCCCAGAAGCCGTCGCGCGGCCTCTCGAGGCTCGAGATCCGCCACGGCGTCCGCCGGCCGTGGACCGAGCACCTCGAGAACGGCAGCGATGCTGCGCTTGATCTGGACGACGTTACCGAACGCCAGGCCCGACGCGACGAGGCCCACCACCTCGCGGTCGGCGGCGCGGCGCTGGGCCCGGACCGGCTCGAGCGGATCCGGATCGATGGCGCTCTTGTCGTAACGCCGGTAGAGATCATCGAGTCGTCGCTTCAGCTCGCTGGAGCGCATCGTCCCATTGTGCCTCGGGACGTCTTCTTGCCTCATCGGCGAGGCGTGCATACCATGCCCGCATGTCCAAGCGCAGCCTTCACGACGGCCGCGACGACGGCCTCACGCCCCTCGAGAGCCTCGATCTCGACCAGGTGACCTCGTTCTCGGACCTGCTCCGCGGGATGGCGAAGACCGCGTTCAGCGGGCGCTCCCTGGGTGAGGCCCTCGACGTCACGGTCGCCATGGTGAAGGACCCCGATTGCAAGGTCGTGCTCACCCTCTCTGGAGCCATGACCATCGCCAAGATGGGCCGTGTCATCTCCAAGATGATCGACGTCGGGATGGTCCAGGCCATCGTCTCCACAGGGGCCCTCATGGCCCACGGTCTCTCCGAGGCGGTGGGGCTCACACACTACCGGCACGATCCGAGGGTGTCGGACGAGGAGCTGTTCGAGAAGGGCTACAACCGCGTCTACGACACGCTGGAGATGGAGGCCAACCTCAACGACGTCGAGGAGTTCAACGCTCGCGCCCTCGAGCGGCTGGGCGCGGAGCGGGAGCTGTCGAGCGAGCTCGTCTGTCGAACCCTCGGGCAGCTCCTGGCCGAGGAGCCCGAGGGCGAGGGCGTGCTGCGGAGCGCCTTCCTCAAGAACGTCCCGGTGTACGTCCCGGCCTTCACCGACTCCGAGCTCGGCCTCGACCTCGCCACCTGGACGATGCAGCGCGCCCGCAACGAAGGCGCAAAGGGGATCGAGGAGCTCCTGGATCGGGTGCCGCGCTTCAACCCCTTCCTGGACCTGAACAGCTTTACGAAGTTCACCCTGTCGACGAAGCGGCTGGGCCTCTTCACCATCGGCGGCGGCGTGCCGCGCAACTGGGCGCAGGAGGTCGGGCCCTTCATCGACGTGGCGAACCATCGGATGGACCTGGGGCTCACGCCGCCACGCTACCGCTACGCCGTCAGGATCTGCCCGGAGCCCGCGCACTGGGGCGGCCTCTCGGGCTGCACGTACACGGAGGGGGTCTCCTGGGGCAAGTTCGTTCCGCCCGAGGAGGGAGGGCGGTTCGCCGAGGTCTTCGCCGACGCCACCACGGTGTGGCCTCTGCTCATCAAGGGCGTCCTGGAACAGCTCGACTGAGCCTCCCGGCAACCGGCCGGGCACCGATGCGATAGACTCTCGGCCCGATGGCACGATTGGCCAAGGGTCTGAAACGGGGTGAAGACGGGGTCGTCCGTTGCTTCTGGCCCGGAAGCGATCCTCTCTACGTCCGCTACCACGACCGCGAGTGGGGCTTCCCGGTGTCGGACGACCAGCGGCTCTTCGAGAAGATCTGCCTCGAGGGATTCCAGTCGGGGCTCAGCTGGCTGACCATCCTTCGGAAGCGTGACAACTTCCGTGACGCATTCAAGAACTTCGACTTCCACGCCGTGGCTCGTTACCGGGCCCGAGACGTCAACCGGTTGGCGAAGGACGCCGGCATCGTGCGCCATCGGGGCAAGATCGAATCCACGATCAACAACGCCGCTCGGGCACGCACGCTCGAGAAAGAAGAGGGCTCGCTGGCGGCCTTCTTCTGGGGCTTCGAGCCCGATGCCTCCGCGCGACCGAAGCGCCTGAACCTGCGCGCCCTGATGCAGATGGCGATCACCCCCGAGTCGACCGCTCTCAGCAAGGAGCTCAAGCGGCGGGGATGGACGTACGTGGGACCCACCACGGCCTACGCGTTCATGCAGGCCATGGGCCTCGTGAACGACCATCTCGAAGGATGCGCGGCCCGGGAGAAGGCGGAACGGGCTCGTGCACGTTTTCGTCGGCCCAGGTCCCGAGCGTCCCGCGCGTCCCGAGACAACAGTTCTTCGATACAGAGGTGAATGACATGGAGACGCGAGAGCTGGGACGCCAGGGCCTCAAGGTGAGCGCCCTCGGGCTGGGCTGCATGGGGATGTCCGATTTCTACGGCATTCGCGACGAGGCTGAGGCCGTGGCCACCATACACAGGGCGCTCGATCTCGGGGTGACGCTCCTCGACACTGCCGACGTGTATGGTCCCCACACCAACGAGGAGCTGGTCGGAAAGGCCATCGAGGGCCGACGCGACTCCGTCGTGCTCGCGACCAAGTTCGGCATCGTGCGGGGCCCCCGACCCGAGGACCGGGGCGTGAACGGCCGGCCGGAGTACGTCCGCAGCTCCTGCGACGGCTCACTGAAACGCCTGGGTGTGGAGAGGATCGATCTCTACTATCAGCATCGGGTGGATCCGGACGTTCCGATCGAGGAGACCGTCGGCGCCATGGCGGACCTGGTGAAGGAGGGCAAGGTCCGCACCCTGGGCCTCTCCGAGGCGGCGCCCGCGACGATCCGGCGCGCCCACGCCGCCCACCCGATCAGCGCGCTCCAAACCGAGTACTCGCTCTTCAGCCGCGATCCGGAGGACGAGATTCTCGCCACGTGCCGGACCCTGGGCATCGGCTTCGTGGCCTACAGCCCGCTGGGCCGGGGCATCCTGACTGGCTCGATCCGGACTCCAGGGGACCTGGTCGAAGGGGACCAGCGTCTGGGCTTTCCCCGCTTCCAGACCGACACCCTCCAGGGGAACATGGAGCTCCTGAAGGGCCTTCAGGAGCTCGCTGCCGAGAAGGGAGTCACGGTTCCACAAGTGGCCATCGCGTGGGTGCTGGCGAAGGGAAGAGACATCGTCCCCATCCCGGGAACCAAGCGGCGTAAGTACCTCGAGGAGAACCTGAAGGCGGCGGACCTCCCGCTCACCGCTCGAGACCTCACGCGTCTCGAGGCCCTGTGCCCGAAGGGGTCCGCTCACGGGGGCCGCTACCCGGAGAGCATCATGACCTTCATCAACGGCTGAGGAGAACACAAATGAAGACGCCGGAGATCGTGTGCAAGAAGAACGGTCCGTACAGGGTCACGGGACTGGAGAACCTGCAGGGCGGCGGAGGCAAGACCTACGAAGCGAAGGAAGCCCAGTCGCTCTGCCGCTGCGGCGCCTCGAAGAACAAGCCCTACTGCGACGGCACGCACGCGCAAATCGGCTTCACGGACGACAAGGCGGACGACCGCAGGCCGGACAAGCGTGAGGACCACGTGGGAGCCGG
>CAXMOH010000105.1:0-3832 GCA_964194855.1 uncultured Hyphomicrobium sp. | reverse complement strand
CGTTGCTTCTCCTGCCCATGCTCAACCCCGACGGCGCCGAACGCTATTCCCGCTCCAATGCCCAGGCGATCGACATCAACCGCGATGCCCTGCGCCTGGCCACACCGGAAGGACGGCTGCTGAAGGCCGTGCGCGACCGCTTCCGTCCGGAGCTCGGCTTCAACCTGCACGATCAGGACAGGCGAACCACAGTCGGGGAGACCGGCCGTCTCGCGACCGTCGCGCTCCTGGCGGTGGCGGGGGATGCCGAGGGAACGATGACACCTGGGCGCGCCCGGGCCCGGCGTGTCTGTGCGGCCATCGCCCGCTCCCTCCAGCCGTTCGTCCCTGGCGGCGTGGCGCGCTACGACGAGGACTGGAACCCCCGGGCCTTCGGCGACAACATCACCGCCTGGGGCACCCCCGTGGTCCTGATGGAGAGCGGCGGACTGCCCCCGGGGTGGGGCCACCCGGACCTCACCCGGCTCAACTTCGTCGGGCTGCTGAGCGCCCTGTCCCTGCTCGTCAAGGACGACCTGGCCGACGAGGACCCTCTCCTCTACGAGGATCTCCAGCGCAACAGCGACGGCGGCTGGGTCGACGTCCTCGTCTCCGGAGGCGCCGTGTGGCAACCGGGCTCCGGGCTGCCCTATCGAGCCGACGTCGCCTTCGATCGCCTCGACACCGACCCGGTGGTGGCCGGCTGCGACGACGCCGTCCCCGGGCCGTCGACCATCCAGGGGATCGGCGACGGCCACCTGCTGCGGGCCGGGCGCACCGTCGACGCCACGGGCCGACTGGTGGTGCCGGCCTTCGCCGTCTCGGTCCGGGGAATTTCGGCGGAGGGGTGGCTCGACCAGGAGGCCCTCGGGGCCTTCGGCCGTCTGGGCGTGGCGAGGGTCCGGTGGCACGTGCCTTCTCCCGACCAGGAGGGCGCCCGGGCGGTGGCGGACCGGCGAAGGGGCCCGGGACTCCCTTCGGTCGAGGTGGTCGCGATGGAGGCCGCCTCGTGCCTTCTGGAAGTGGATGGGCCCCCGTCTCGTCCCGCATCACCCCGGCTCGACGCGGCACTCGATGCGCTCACGCTGGGTCGGTGGCGCTCCCGTGTCATCGGGCAGCCCCTGGCAGAGGTCCTCGGGGCGTTGACCTCCTGCTCGACGGCTGAGAGGGCGGTTCCCCGGCTCGCGCCGGCCGCGCCGGGCTCACTCCTCCTCCTGCGGCAGCTCCTCCGCGTCCCTCCCGCAAGCGGCCCGGCCTCCGTCGCGGTGCCGACCCTGAGCGGGTCGAGGGAGGCGGACGAGCTGGCCATCGACGCCGTCTTCATCGACGGGCGAGAGCCCCCTCCAGCAAGGAGATGACGATGGCACCCGAGCGCAGCCCACTCTCTCTGAGCGTCGGCGAAGAGGTGCCGCGGACCCACGGGCCGCTCACCGCCGCCTTCGGCCGCTTCATGATGCGCCTGGGAGGCTGGGGCTTCGAGGGCTCGGTACCGAACGAGGCGAAGATGGTGCTCATCGTCGCCCCCCACACCTCCAACTGGGATTTTCCCGTGGGGCTCGGGGCGAAGTTCGCGATGCGGCTCAAGGCGAGCTTTCTCGGCAAGCACACGCTGTTCTGGTGGCCGTTCGGCGTCTTTCTCCGTTCGATCGGCGGAGTGGCGGTCGAGCGTTCGAACGCGGCGGGGGTCGCCGAAGACTCGGCAAGCGCCTTCAAGGAGAGCGATCGACTGGTCCTCGTCGTCGCGCCGGAAGGGACGCGCCGCCGGTTGGAGAGGTGGAAGTCGGGTTTCTACCGGATCGCCGTGGCGGCAGGAGTCCCCATCCTCATCGTCGCCTTCGACTACCCTCGGAAGAAGATTCGCTTCGGTCCGCTCTTCCGCCCCACCGGCGACTACGAGAAGGACCTTCCCGAGATCCGGTCCCACTACGATCGCAGTATGGCGCTGCACCCCGAGAGCTACACCTGAGCCGCGCTGCGGCTTTGTCCCTCAGCCGTTGGCGTCGTCGCCGATGAGAGACTCGATCTCGCCGAGGACCTGCTGACCCGAGGCCTTCGTGTAGGGCTCGGCGTAGAAGGCGTCCAGGTCCATTCTCGAATGGATGCGCACCGACAGGCTCTTGAAGAGCTTGCCCGGGATCTGCTTGTGGAGCAGGAGCTCCCTGAACCCGTCCACCCGTACGGGCACCACGGTGGCCCGAGCCTGGTGGAGGAGCCGGGACACGCCGGGCCGAAGCCGCGCCCCCTTCTTGGTGGTGCCCGCCGGGAAATGGAGCAGCCAGCCATCCCGAATGGATTCCTGCACGCGGTTGACGCCCTCCAGGTCCACCGCGCGCTTCACGTCGACCCCGCCCTCCCTGAAGCTCCTCTTGAACGTGACCCCGCCCGCCAGCTTCATGAGCGCAGTCAGGAGATTCTTCTTCATGGTCTCCTCCGCCGCCGAGAAGCGCAGCGCCGGGTCCTCGAGGGGAAACTGGTAGCGGACGTAAACCAGGTCAAAGAAGGCCAACGCCTCCATGAAGTAGGTCTGGTGGTTGGACAGGAACACGACGTTGCGGCGGGGAAGCTCCGGGAGGAGATCGTCGCCCTCCACGTGAACGTCGTTGAGGATCGAGAGGTAGGGGACTGTGAAGCCGACCCCGAATCCAGCCAGGACCCCGCGCCTCACCCACCTGTTCAGGAAGGTGCGCGCCGCCTTCTTCTCCGGCAGCACCCCGCCGACCAGGTGCTGGTCCTCGGTCGTCTCGAGGTCGCGATCTGGATCTTGTCGAGTCATGACCATCAGCGAGCGTGCCGAGTGTACCGCGACTCCTCAACGGGTGACGTCGGGCAGCGGGGGGGCGGCCTGGGGCACGCCCGCACGGTAGTCCTCCCCTAGCAGGTGGGCGACCGTTGCCGCCAGCTGCGACTGGGTGGCCGAGAGGCCGGCCCGCACTCCCAGCGCCGGCGTCTCGGGGCCCATCACCGCCATCCAGATGCGGTCGGCGACGGGCACCTTCTCCCCGTGGTCGGTCCAGTCCCGGGGGGTCTTCCCGCGGCCGTGGTCCGTGGCTACGACGAGAGCGGTCTGGCCCCGGTACGCGGGCAGCGACTGCGCCGTCTGCCAGAGTCGCCGGAGGAAGCGGTCCGAGCGATGCGCGGCATCGAGGTACAGATCGTACCGGCGCCCGTGGGCCCACTCGTCGGTCTCGCCCAGCATCACGTAGAGAACCCGCGGCTGCTGCGTCTTCAGGTACTCGAGAGCCCCCTGCATCGCGGGGGCGTCGAAGCGGCCGCTTCCCCAGTAGGCGGGGAGGTCCGCTGCGAACTCGTTCAGGAGCCGCTCCCGGTCTGTCCGGGGATGGTCGACCGGAGGGCCCGCGCCGTTGGCGGGCAGCCCGGAGCGCTCCACCGCGAGGATGAAGGGCAGCACGTCCCATGAGCCGAAGGCGGCCACCCGGCCCTCGAAGCCGGGCCTCTGGTTGAGCCACTCGAGGACGTTCACGTTTGGATTCGTCTTCTTCGCGTTGCTGTCGATCCGAGGGTCGACCACACCGGTCAGGAGCTCGTTGTAGCCCGGGTAGGAGAACAGGAGGCCGTTCGTCACGCGAACGAGGCTCTCCCGGGAGGGGTCGCCCAGGATCTGACCCTCCCGGGCGATGGTCTCCCAGAAGAACGGGAGCAGCGCCGTCCGCCGGGCCTCGGGGGTGGGTGCGTCGAAGCGGCGGGCGAGTGCCTCGGGGTCGTCGACACCCCCGCCGTTCTTCGTGTTCAGCTCGGCCGAGTAGCCCGAGAACAGCTCCTGCCACCGGAGCCCGTCGAGAGTGACCACCAGGACGTTCCGGACCCGAGCTTCGTCCGAGGACTCTTCGGCGTT
>CAXMOH010000104.1:0-4209 GCA_964194855.1 uncultured Hyphomicrobium sp. | reverse complement strand
GCACAGTCGCGGAAGCGGCACCCGGGGGCCAGGGCCTCGAGGTCGCTGAAGGCGCTGGAGAGCGCTTCGTCGCTGGCCCAGAGCTGGATCTCGCGCAGCCCCGGTGTATCGAGGAGCAAGCCTCCACGAGGCAGGGTCACGAGCTCACGGTGCGTGGTGGTGTGGCGACCCCGCTGATCGCTGCTGCGAACCTCCCGCGTGCGTTGACGCTCCTCGCCCAGGAGGCGATTGACGATCGTGGACTTGCCGACACCGGACGAGCCGAGGAGCGCCACGGTCTTGCCTCGCTCGAGCCATGGAGACAACGCATCGAGACCCGTGCCCTCCTTCGCCGCGAGGACCAGGACCGACACCCCGGGTGCGGCAGCCTCGACCTCGGCGCGGCGCCCATCGGCATCGTCACACACGTCCGCCTTGTTCAGAAGGACCACGGGCAGAGCCCCGCTCTCCCAGGCGAGCACGAGGGCGCGCTCGATGCGCCTCGGGTTGAAGTCCCGGTCGAGGCCCATGACAAGGAACACGGTGTCCACGTTCGCGGCGAGGATCTGCTGGACGGCGAGATCGCCGGCCGCTCGACGCACGAACGCGGTGCGCCTGGGCAGCACCGCGTGCACCAGGGCCCGACCCGACCCTGAAGGAGGGCTGAAGGCCACCCAGTCGCCCACCGCCGGTCGATCCTCCGGACGGCGCGCTCTGTGCCGCAGTCGGCCCGACACCTCGCTCTGGAACTCCCCCTCGGCACCCCGCAGCCTCAGGACGCGGCTGTGGGCCACGATGACCCGGCCGGGGACCGACCCCTCCGCAGCGAGATCCCGCCAGGCTTCGGCGAAGAACGAGGACCACCCCAGCTCCTCGAGAGCCTGCTCGCTCACTGGCTCAGCCGCGCCGCTCTTTGAAGTCCGTCATGAGCTCCACGAGCACCTGAACCGACTCCACGGAGCAGGCGTTGTAGATCGAGGCACGGATACCCCCAACGGACCGGTGCCCCTTGAGGCCGGCAATCTCCGCTTTGGCCGCCGCCGCGAGGAACTCCGTTTCGAGCTCCGCGCTCGGAAGGCGGAACGTGACGTTCATCCGGGAACGGCTGGCGGGTTGGGCGTGGCCACGGTAGAACCCGGTGCTTTCATCGATGGCCCCGTAGAGAAGGTCCGCCTTGGCCTGGTTGCGGCGGCCCATCTCGGCGAGGCCCCCGAGGGCACGGATCCACCTCAGGACGAGGCTCATCACGTAAATGGTGAATGTCGGAGGCGTGTTGTACAAGGACCGCTTCTCGGCCATCAGCCGGTAGTCCATGAGGGCCGGCAGCCCGCCGGGCGTCCGCTCCAGGAGGTCCTTGCGAATCACCACGACGGCGATGCCCGCCGGGCCGAGGTTCTTCTGTGCGCCGGCGTACAGCAGCCCGTAGCGGCGGATGTCGATCGGCCGGCTGAGCGCGTCGGAGGACGCGTCGCACACGAGCGGCACGCCGGCCGGGATCTCGGGCTCGGCTGGCCACTGAGTCCCGTAGATCGTGTTGTTCGATGTGAAATGCGCGTAGGCCGCCTTGGCGTCGAAGTCCAGCTCCCCCTGAGCCGGGATACGATCGAAACCACTCGACTCGGTCGAGCCGACGGTCCGGACGGGCCCGCCCTTTTCCGCCTCCTTGATCGCCGCGTTCGACCAGCTCCCGGTCAGGACATAGTCGGTCGATGCTCCGGCGGAGCGCAGGTTCGCCGGGACCATGGCGAACTGAAGCGAAGCGCCCCCCTGCAGGAAGAGCACGTCGTACTCCGCCGGAAGGTCCAGGAGGCTCCGGAGGTCGGCTTCCGCCTGCCCGATGACCTCGCCGAAGGCCTTCGAGCGGTGGCTGAGCTCCATGACCGACATGCCGGTGCCCTGATGCTGGAGCAGCTCGTCCTGAACCTGCTCCAGTACCGCCAGCGGCAGAGCCGCCGGCCCTGCCCCGAAGTTGTGAACTCGTGTCTGCGTTGTCGTCATCATGGCCGCCTATGCTACCGCGGTCCGTCCCGCGGGCTTTCATGAAACCTTTTCACCGTTTCGAACGTCTTGAACTATGGAAGGTCGCGCCTGTTCAGCCGGGGGGCACGGGCGTCGCCACGGAGGGTTCCCGATGGAGCAGGTTTTCTCAAGCGGATCACGCCCGACGCTCAAGATGATGCTGGAGTCCTACGAGCGCGAGATCATCGAGGGTGCGCTGGAGGTGGCAATCGGCAACCAGCGCAGAGCCGCACGAGCCCTGGGCGTCCTTCCCACCACCCTGCACGAGAAGATGAAGCGGCTGGGGATCCTGAATCAGCGCCCCTCGCCAGGGATGGAGGGATCCGTCCTGGTGGCCTAGCAGCCCCTGGCGAAAGACTGGCCGGCGCGCCTCAGGGGCCGAGGGAGCCCTCGAAGCCCTCCTCTCCCACCACCAGGGCGAGCCGGGTCCTGAGCACCACGGACACGACGTCCCGAGGTATCCGCAGCTCCACCGCGTCACCCCGGATCGAGACCTGGTCCGGGCTCGCTGTGTGATCCGTCCGCCAGAGCACCCGTTGCCGCCCGTTCGACGTCAAGGCGAACGCGGAGACGGTCACGAGCGCCTGCGCCTCGATTCCCTCGTCGGGATCGGCTCCGAGGGCGAGCACCCCCAGGTCGATCCGATAGTCCGCACCCGCTCGGGGATCCCCGGGCTCGGCCACCCAGCCCGTGGAGCGGTTGGCGTCTCCGTCCACGTACAGGGCGGCCCTCAGGCGCCCCGAGACCGGGGCCCCGGAGGGGAGATGGAGCGCGTCGCCCACGGCCCGATCGAAGCTCAGGCGGAGGACCAGGTCCCCCTCGTCGACGATCCCGTGGATCTCGGTCACACGGGCGGCGGTCCCCTCCCCAGGAGCCGCGCGGGTGACGATGGTGGCCGGCCGCGCCCCCCAATAGAAGAGCGGTCGGCCCGGGGCCTGGGCCACCAGCAGAACGAGGAGCAGGGTCTTCACGCGGAGAGCCTAGCACGCGCCCAGGACGGCGAAACGTCTTCAGCCGGCCAGCTCGAACAACAGAAGGAGCGAGCGCTGGAGGCGGGGGGCGTTGACGCCGGGGCGCTTCGAACAGCCGTTGTCGTCGGAAAGGATGTAGAGCAGCGTCGCACCGGAAGCCTCGCGGCGTGTGTCGATACCTTCGAAGTTGTCGAGAGACAACGGCGGCTCCAGACGAGCAAACTCCTCCGGCGAGAGGGGCCCTTCTCCCTCCAGGTCCGCTTTCGAGAGGCGCACCAAACGCATGCCGACGGGCGGGAATCGGCGCTCCAGCACCACCACGTCGCCGTCGGGGAGCGCTGCGGCCCCGGTGGGTTGGAAGGCCCCCGCCAATCCCTCGCGGGTCAGCGGGTACGGTCGACCGTTCCAGGCTTCCCCTCGTCCCACCCAGGCCATTGTCCAATCCTCGTCGGCGCCGCCGGCCTCGCACGCCATGAAGAGCCGTCCGTCACCGAGTGCCACCAGCGTCTCGAGGCCGCTGTTCGAGCGACACTCCTCCTCGACGGACGGAAGGGACTCGGGCTCGGGCGGCCCTGCAAAGAGAGGCCTCCGGCTGTAGCGCCAGATCCGGGGACGCCCTTCGAAGCCGACCAGAAGGCCAGCCTCGGCGTCCAGCGTCAGGCTCTCGGCATCCCGCTGCCGACCCACGAGGGGAGCACCGTCCTTGCCCGTGATCTCCACGAGTCGCGGCGCGCGAAGGTCGACGAGGTGGCCCCGTGCATCGTAGACGAGGGTGGCCGAGAAGCCGTACCCACAGTCCGAGACGGCGATCAGGTGCGACCCGTCCTCGTCGACGCGGAGATCCGAGAGCCCCCCGAACCGCGGATCGGCGGAACGCAGCCACAGTCCCCCGCGAAACCGCAGTGGGCCCGCGCGGCTCTGCCCGGGATCGGAGCTGTTGAGGGGCACCTGCTCGACAACCAGCTCGAGACCGTCCGGGTGCCGATGGAGCCGCAGCGGCGCGACCACGAGCAGGCCTGAGACGCCGAGCACGAGGAACGCGGCCCGCCAACGGGGCCCGAGGCGCTCGACGGGTCTCACCGCGTCACGGGTCTCCGGAGGCACGGGGTGGAACGGGACCAGACCGGTCCCGGGCCTACACCCCTCAGGTGCCTCCGTAGCCGAGCGTCCCCTTGCCGTCTTCGACGATGACCGGCACGCTGCGCTGTCCACCCGAGTGCTCGAGCATCTCGGAGAGCGC
>CAXMOH010000103.1:0-3538 GCA_964194855.1 uncultured Hyphomicrobium sp. | reverse complement strand
CCGGGGCCTCGCTGCTCGACCTCGAGCTGGTTGAGCACCCACTCGGCCACCGACTCCGTCGGCTCGAGCTGGGGCAGCTCTGCGAGGAGGCTGGAGACCTTGGTGAGCTCTTCCACTCGTCGCGCACACGCCGGGCACTTCGAGAGGTGGGCGCCCACCGCGCGCCCCGCGGCGGGCGACAGGTCACCGTCGACCCAGGCGGAGAGTCGACCTTGCACTCCTGTGCACCTCATGCCGGGCCACCTTCTTCGAGAACATCCGCCAGCTGTCGTCGCAGCGCTTCTCTGGCTCGCGAGAGACGGCTCTTGACCGTGCCGGTGGCGACTCCCAGCGCCTCTGCAATCGCGTGGCAGGACTGGCCTTCGATCTCGCGCAGGACGAGGACGGCGCGGTGGTCGAAGCTGAGCCGCAGGAGAGCCTCATGCACGCGCCGCGCCCGCTCCCGGCGATGGGTCTCGACATAGGGGTTGCTCCGCGGGCTCTGGTCCGCGAGCCGTCCGGCCTCTGGCCCGGTGGCCACTTCATCCAGAGGCTGCTGCCGCTCCCTGCGCCGACTCTGCCACCAGCGACGCCGATTGTGGCACTGGTTGACCGTGATGCGATGGATCCAGGTCTTGAGCGCGCTCCTGCCCTGGAACTGCTCCAGCTTCCTGTACACGTGGAGGAAGACGTTCTGGGCAACGTCCTTCGCCTCCTCGTCGTCCCCAAGGAGGCGCGAGGCCAGGCTGAACACCATGCCCTCGTGAAGAGCCACCAGCCGGGCGAACGCCTGGGGATCCCCGCTTCGGCAGCGGGCCACGAGCCCCCGGTCACCGGCTCGGCCGGCCGCCCTCCCTGCCGCCTCGAGTGCGATCTCTCCCGCGCTCATCCCGAGCCCTCCCCGCGGTTCGGTCATTTGGACACCTCCAGGTCCGGGCGGGTTCCCCTCTCTCTAGATGCTACGCCTCGAGGAGGCCTTTTCATCCCCTGGTTTCTTGCTGGATCGCAGTTTCTGCCCGTCTCACCGGGCGCCTCCGGTCACAGTCGGACCCTGCGCAAACACCCCGAGGCGTCGGATCTTGGCGACGAGCGCCTGTCGCGTGATCCCCAGCTCGGCCGCCGCCGCCGTGCGCACGCCGTCGTGGCGATCCAGCACCCGGCGGACGTAGGCTCCCTCCCATTCGTCCCGGGCCGCCCGGAGGTCGCCTCCTCCGACGAGCTCGCGCTGTCGAACGTCGGTCGAGAGATGCGAGGGCTCCACGACGACGCCGGCAGCCATCACCGCCACGCGCCTCATCTCCCTCTCGAGCTGCCTCACGTTGCCCGGCCAGCGGTACCGGGCGATTGCGGTCTCGGCCTCCCTGCCGAGCCGCGTGTCACACCGCCCCGCCGCCACCCCGACCGCTCGCTCCAGGAAGTGGCGAGCCAGGAAGAGCACATCTCCCCCCCGGTCGCGCAGACACGGGACGAGGATGCAGTGATCCTTGAGCCGGTACCACAGGTCCGCACGAAAGCGCCCCTGGCGGACTCGCTCGCCGAGGTCGACGTTGGTCGCGCTCAGCACACGCACGTTCGCACGCCGCGCCGCGGTCTCGCCCAACCTGTGGTACTCACCGTCGTCGAGGAACCGCAGCAGCCTGGCCTGCGCCCGCGAGGTGAGCTCCGCCACCTCGTCGAGAAAGAGCGTCCCGCGCTCGGCCGCGGCAACGTAGCCCTCCCGGGCCAGGTGCGCGCCCGTGAAGGCCCCCCGGGTGTGCCCGAAGAGCTCGGCCTCGACGAGCTCGTCGGAGAACCCGGCGGCGTTGAAGGACACCAGCGGCACCCGGGCCCGGGGCGAGATCGCGTGCAGCGCCCGCGCCACCTGCTCCTTGCCCGTCCCCGTCTCCCCGTGAATGTGGATCCGCAGCTCGCTTGGCCCCACCCGCGCGATCTCGTCCCGCAGGCTCCTCATGACCGTCGATCCACCCAGGAGACCGCTGAGTGGTCCCGTAGCTTCGTTTGCCATGGCGTCCCTCCTGTTTTTCAGGCGACGTGGTCGTGCTCTTCGTGGAAGTGAATGGGAGACTACGCCCGGCGTTACTCTCGGCCCCGTCCCAGTGTCACAGAATCGAAACCGTCACAAAGGGGACTCTTGACACGACTTCGGGGGCTGGCCCACGATGCCCGCAACATGCTCCGCTTCCTGACCGCCGGCGAGTCGCACGGCCCGGGCCTCGCCGTCATCGTCGAGGGGATGCCCGCCGGCGTCCCCATACACCGCGACGCCGTCAACGCCGACCTGGCCCGGCGCCAGGGTGGATACGGCCGCGGCGGCCGCATGAAGATCGAGAAAGACGCCGTCGAGATCCTCTCGGGCATCCGCCACGGCTCCACACTGGGCAGCCCCATCGCCCTCGTCGTGCGCAACCGCGACCACGTCAACTGGAGCGACGTGATGTCGCCCGACCCCCAGCCCGACGAGGCCCGCGAGCGCCGACGACTCCGCTACCCGCGCCCCGGCCACGCGGACCTGGCAGGAGCCATCAAGTACGGCACCACCGACCTCCGCAACGTCCTCGAACGAGCCAGCGCCCGAGAGACCACGGCCCGTGTCGCCGCCGGCGCCCTGGCCCGCGCCCTGCTCCTCCAAGCGGGCATCGAGGTCCGCAGCCACGTCGTCCGCATCGCCAACGCCACGCTCCCGAATGACCTCGCGATCTCCTGGGACGCCCTCGACCACGTGGAAGACTCCCCCGTCCGCTGCATCCACAAGGACACCGGGGCCGCCATGATCACCGAAATCGATCGCGCCAAGAAAGACGGAGACAGCGTCGGCGGCGAAGTCGAAGTCATTGTCCAGGGCGCACCCGCCGGCCTCGGCTCATACACCCACTGGGACCGCCGCCTCGACGGCCGCCTCGCCCAGGCCCTCATGTCCATCCACGCCGTCAAAGCCGTCGCCCTCGGCGCCGGCTTCGACGCCGGCGCAACCCGCGGCTCCGCCTTCCACGACGAGATCGTCCTCTCCGACACCGAAGGCGTCACCCGCCCCACCAACCGGGCCGGCGGCATCGAAGGCGGCGTCACCAACGGCACCCCCATCCACGCCCGCGCCGTCATCAAGCCCATCCCCACCCTCCTCATCCCCCTCCGCTCCGTCGACCTCACCACCCGCGAGCCCCAAAAAGCCTCGGTCGAGCGAAGCGACACCTGCGTCGTCCCCGCCGCCGGCGTCGTCGCCGAAGCCATGGTGTCCTGGATCCTCGCCGACGCCCTCCTCGAAAAACTAGGCGGCGACTCCCTCCCCGAGCTCCTCGACCACCTCCGCACCACCCGAGCCCAACAAGAAAAGATCACCGGCGCCCAATAGCCCCGCCCAACAGCCGATAGCCGATGGCCAATAGCCCCCCTCCGTCCCCACCCACCCCACCCCCCCCCCGGGCCTCGCCCCTGCACGATGGACCCCAGACCAGCGCTCGCCCCACGCCGTCCAGACGGGCGAGGTCCCCGCAGCGGGGGCGTTAGTCGGTGCATCGACGACATAGAGTCCGCCCGACGCCCGAGTGAGCGGGCAAAGACG
>CAXMOH010000102.1:0-4749 GCA_964194855.1 uncultured Hyphomicrobium sp. | reverse complement strand
GTCGTAGGGCGGATCGAGGAACACGATGTCGAACCGGCGTCCCCGCCCGGCGAGAGCGCTGAGCGCGGTCGTGGCGTCCTGGTGAAAGACGTCGACCTCACCTCCGTCCGCCGAGAGCACCCGCGCGTTCTCCCGCGCCGCCTCGATCGCGGGTCCGCTCTTGTCGATGAGGGCGACCTTCGCGGCACCCCGGGAGAGGGCCTCGAGGCCCACCCCGCCGCTGCCCGCGAACGCGTCGAGAAACCGGCAGCCCGGGACCTCGGGGGCCAGGATGTCGAACAAAGTCTGCCGCACCCGCCCACCGGTCGGCCGGGTGGCGTGGCCGGGCGGCGACTTGAGGCGGCGTCCACGCCCTCGGCCCGCAATGATGCGCGACATCGGATGAACAGTACCCGAAGAGCCCGGGCTAGCCCACCCGGGCCAGGCCGAAGCGTCTCTCCCACCCGCCCTCGTCCAGGAACCGTGGCAACGGCTCGGGGAGGGCTTCGCCGTGCTCGGCGACCAGCCGGAACGCCTCGCGCCGAGCGGGCTCGAGCAGCTCCCGGTCGCGCAGCAGGTGGGCCACGCGGAAGCTGGGCATCCCCCACTGCCGGGTCCCGAAGAAGTCGCCGGGGCCCCGAATCTCCAGGTCTTTCTCGGCGATGGCGAAGCCGTCCGCCGTGGCGACCATGACGCCCAGGCGAGCCCGGGCCACCTCGGAGAGCCGCCCGTGGGCCAGCAGGACACAGGTGGACGCGGCTCGCCCCCGACCCACCCGGCCCCTCAGCTGGTGGAGCTGGGCCAGGCCGAAGCGCTCGGCGTGCTCGATGACCATCATCGTGGCGTTCGCCACGTCGACACCGACCTCGATGACGGTCGTGGCCACGAGGACCTGCACGGTACCGGCCGTGAAGGCCGCCATCGTCTCTTCCTTCTCTTTGCTCTTCATCCGCCCGTGGAGAAGGCCCACGCTCACCCCGGGGAGGGCCTTTCTCCAGTCCTCGGCCGCCTCGGTGGCAGCCCGCACGTCCTCGAGCTTCTCGGACTCCTCGACGAGGGGATAGACGACGTACGCCTGGCGTCCCGCGCTCACCTCGCGGCGCACGAGACCCAGGACCTCGCGCCGGGCGGAGGCCGGGCGAAGCATGGTCCGGATCGGGTAGCGCCCCGGCGGCTTCTCGTCCACGACGGACACGTCCAGGTCGCCGTAGGCCGTGAGGGCCAGGGTCCGCGGGATGGGCGTCGCAGTCATCACCAGCACGTCGACGTCGTATCCCTTCCTCCGGAGATCCTCGCGCTGGAGCACCCCGAAGCGATGCTGCTCGTCGACCACCGCCATGCCCAGCCGCCCGAAGGACACCCCCTCCTGGATGAGCGCATGGGTGCCGACGACGATCCGGGCGTCACCGGAGGCGATGCGCTCCCGCGTCTTCTTGCGCCCCCGACCTTTCACGGCCGAGGTGACGAGGGCGGTCTCGTAGTCGCACCTCTCGAGGAGGTGGCGGAAGGTGAGGAAATGCTGCTCGGCCAGGATCTCCGTCGGGGCCATGAAGGCCGCCTGGTAGCCGTTCTCCACAGCGATGACCATCGCCAGAAGCGCCACCAGCGTCTTCCCGGATCCCACGTCGCCCTGGACCAGGCGGTTCATGGGGTACTCGGCCCGCATGTCGTCGGCGATCTCGCGCAGGACCCGGCTCTGGGCGCCGGTGAGGGGGAAAGGCAAGATGCGCTTGACCGCCTCGCGGGTGCCGTCGGTCACCTCGAAGGCGACACCCTTCCTCTCGGCGCGGACCCCGCGTCGGCGGCGGGCCAGGCCGAGCTGGAAGAGGAAGAGCTCCTCCAGGATCAGCCGGACATGGCCGGGTCCGCGAAAGCGCTCGAGGTCGGTGAGATCGTCGTCGTCGCCGGGCAGGTGAACCCGCCGGAGCGCCTCGCCGCGGCCCACCACACCCAGGCGCGCCCGAACGTCGGGCGGCAGCGGATCGTCGAGATCCTCCGGCACCTTCTCGGCGAGCTGGCTCAGGATGCGGCGCAGGGGCTTCGCGGTGAGCGGCCCGAGCTTCTCGTAGACGGGGACGATGCGGCCCGTGTGAATGCTCGGGGCTCCCTCGGCGTCGATCAGCTCGTACTGGGGAGAGCGCATGACGAGACGGCGGCTTCCCATGTCGTGCTCGACGGCACCGAAGAGGCTCACCCTGCGGCCGCGCTCGAGGACCTCGCGGAGAAACGGCTGGTTGAACCAGAGAGCCTTGAGCTTGCCGCTGCCGTCGTCGACCCGAACCTCGTAGAGCGTCATGCGCCGGGCCCGCCGGAGGCCCGCCACGACGATCTCGCCCGACACGGACACCTGCATGCCGGCCTTCAGATCGGCGATGCGGGCAAAGCTCCGCCGGTCCTCGTAGCGCATGGGGAGGTACAGGAGGAGCTCCTCCACGGTGCGCACGCCCGCCTTCTCGAGAGCCAGGGCCCTCTGGGGGCCGACGCCCTTGACGAACTGCACCGGAGAGTGGAGGTCCATTGCGCCCGCCGATCATCCCATGGCGGGGGGAGCCCTGAGGTCCCCCCGCGCGCAACGGACGAGGGGAGAGGGCGTCGGGCGCCGGAGCTACCTGGGAGGGGGAAAGAAATCAAAGAGCGCCCGGCCCGGTTCGAGCCGAATGCTCCTGGCGGTCCAGGGCAGGGCGAGAGGCGCACGGATGTCCAGCCCCTCCGGTTGCTCCGCGCTCGCGGTGGCCATGCTGACGATCTGGGCGAGGAGCGACGGGGGGAGGTTGATGCCGCCGATGAGCACGCTCTGGAGCTCGACGCGGGCCAGTCCCTCGGCGCTCTCGAAGCGGCCTTCGATCTCCACCGGGACGGTGCCGGTGAGCATGGACAGCATCGCCGCAGGTCCCTCGGCGGGAAGCTTCGCGCGGAGGAGGTCGAGATCCACCACGGCGCGGGCACCGAGTTGGTCCTGCTCGAGCTGAAGCTCGAGGTCCGACACCTCCGGGGGAATCTGCTCGGCGAGGGTGAGGTTGACGAACGAGTTGATCTCGCCCTGGCTGACGACGATGGTGTCGGTCGAGGCGGGGCGTCCGGACCGCACGCGGCGGCTGACGCGTCTGAGGGTGCGGACCACGGAGTCCGCCTGTTCCCAGCTCAGCCCGGGGCGCGTGGGAGCCGGTCGCGTGTCGGGAACCGGCTCCGCGGCCTGCACGGAGAGGAGAAGCGTCAGAGCGAGAGCGAGGGGGCCCATACGCTGATTATGGCACCGGGCAGGTGCAGTCATGCAGAGCCTGGAAACCCCCGATGGCCGTCCGCCGAAACAAGGGACAAGCGTGTCACTCTGAGCGCGGCCATCTCGAGGGAGCGCGAAGAGTCTCTCCCGCTCAGGATGGGAGCTCGATCTGGCCCGGGGGCCGGAGCCACGCGTGGGCTCCGAACTCTCGCAACACGTCGAAGCCGAGAACGTCGTACAGGCGGTGAGCACGCTCGTTGTCCGCCGTGACGGAGAGGGTCGCGGTGGAGAGGCCGTCACGGTCGAAGGCCCGGAGCGCACTCAGCATGAGGGCGAGGCCGAGGCCGTGGCCCTGAGCCTCGGGCACGACGGAGACCTGGCAGATGTGTCCGTTGGTCCGGGCGAGACGGCTGGCCAGCAGGACGGCCGCCGGGCCCTTCGGCCCCTCGACGAAACGAGAGGCCTCGGTGTCGAAGCGGCCGCAGCCGGCGCGCAGCACGAGTGTGTCGACGAAGGTTCGGCAGGCCGACGGCGTCGCATAGGTCAGGTTGAGCGCGGCGTCCAGCGAGCCCACGTGGCTCCTGTAGACGATCTCGGCGGCTGCATGGAGATCGCTTCGCCGGACCGGCCGGAATCGGAAGCCCGCCGGGAGCTGCGGCTTGCCCGCCGGGAAGGAGCGCCTCAGGTCGAGGAGCATGTAGTGCCGGACGCGACTCTCGAAGCCGGCCTCTCGGAAGCTGTCGTTCGCGCCCGCCCCCGTGCAGAACAGCGTCTGACACTCCAGCCGCCCGCATCCCCGCTCCGCACGCGCCACGCCGATGATGGCCGCGGCGAGCTGCTCCTCGAGCCCCTTGCCGCGATGGGACCGGCTGGCGAATATCGATCCCACGATCGACCGACCCACGTCGCCGAGGTAGTAGGAGTAGGCGACCGGGCGGACCTCGTCGCTCAGGACGCGGCCGTTGAGGGTTCCTCGCTCGACGCCTCCGGCCACGGCGGCATGCACCGACGCGAAGTCCCAATGAAGCTCGGCTTCCCAGTGCGCTGCCTCCTCGTCGAGGAGAGCCCGGAGCTCTTCCATGGAGACGTCACGAAGCGAGCTAGCCCGCATGATTCACCAGGCCTTCTGCTGCGACGCGCGATAGCGCGCCTGCGGCGGGCATGCTCGCTCCTCGCTTCGTCGGCGTAGAGACACTACGCCTCCTCACTCGTCGCTGCGCTTGCTCGCCTCGGCTGCACTCTCACGCGTCTCGCGACGAAGTCTGGCGAATCATCCGGGCTCACCTTCACCCGTTCTCCGTCTGGACTGCGACTCGAGGAAGGACCGCAGCCGAGGCTCGTCCGCAGCGGCAAGGCCGAGGAACTGCACACCCGCCAGATAGCGAGGGGGGCCGGGCATCGACTGGCCGTCCAGGGAGCTCTGAGCGACCCGCGCCTTGGTGCGGACGGGCCCGTCCGGCAACTCGAGCAGGAGGTCCACCACGGCTCCGGCATCCAGATCGGTGTCGCAGCGCAGGAGGCAACCCATGAGGCTGGCATCGACCACGCGG
>CAXMOH010000101.1:0-5090 GCA_964194855.1 uncultured Hyphomicrobium sp. | reverse complement strand
TCCCGCCCGACCGTTTTCCGGCAGCCGAGGATCCGCCCTCGGCCACCCTGTCCGCGCGACGGGACCGCCTTGGCCCGAGCCTCGGCGTCTCGTATCGGACTCCGCTGAAGATCGTCCGCGGGTGGAAGCAGTTCCTCTACGACGAGACAGGCCGGGCGTACCTCGACGTCTACAACAACGTGCCGCTGGTCGGCCACAGCCACCCGCGAGTGGTGCGGGCCGCGTCGGAACAGCTCGCTCTCCTGAACACCAACACCCGCTACCTCCACGACAACGTCGTGCGATACGCGGAGCGGCTCACGGCGCTCCTCCCGGACCCGCTCGGCGTGTGCTTCTTCCTCAGCTCCGGGAGCGAGGCCAACGAGCTCGCGCTGCGCCTGGCTCGAGCGCACACCGGGCGCGAGGACGTGATCGTCCTCGAGCACGCCTACCATGGACACACCACGACCCTGGTCGACGTGAGCCCCTACAAATTCGACGGACCCGGAGGTGGCGGCCGGCGGCCCTGGGTTCACGTGGCCCCGCTCCCCGACGTCTACCGGGGGCCGTACAAGCGCGACGACCCGGAGGCCGGCGTGAAGTACGCCCGCGGTGTCGGATCCATCACGGCCGAGCTCCGTGTGGAGGATCGGGCTCCGGCGGCGTTCCTGGCCGAAACGCTGCCGAGCGTGGCGGGCCAGATCGTCTTTCCGCCGGGGTATCTGGCCGAGGCCTACCGTCACGTTCGTGAGGCGGGGGGAGTGTGCATTGCCGACGAGGTCCAGACCGGCTTCGGCCGTCTCGGCTCGCACCGCTGGGGCTTCGAGGCCCAGGGCGTGGTTCCCGACATCGTCGTCCTCGGCAAGCCCATCGGGAACGCGTTCCCTCTCGCCGCGGTGGTGACGACGGCGGATATCGCGATGTCGTTCGACAACGGAATGGAGTTCTTCGCCACCTTCGGAGGCAACCCGGTGGCTTGCGCCGTGGGCCTGGCGGTCCTCGACGTACTGAAGGACGAGGGCCTGCAGGATCGGGCGTGGCGTGTGGGACAACATCTGATCGCCGGGTTGCGTCGGCTCCAGGAGCGGCACCCGCTGATCGGCGACGTGCGGGGCTCGGGGCTCTTCCTGGGAGTGGAGCTCGTCCGGGACCGCACGACGCTCGAGCCCGCTCCCGGGGAGGCCGCCTACGTCGTCGAGCGGCTCCGGGAGCGCGGCGTCCTGACGGGCACGGACGGCCCCCACCACAACGTGCTGAAGCTGCGGCCGCCCCTCGTCTTCTCCGACGAGGACGCCGACCTCTTCCTCGACACCCTGGGCGACGTGCTCCAGGAAGACGCCGCGCAGGTATAGAGTGACCCCGCCGTTCTACCCCTTCGCGGCGATCGCCTTGACGATCGATGACCCGTGGAAACGGCCCGTCTCGATGAAGATCCGGCCCGTGTTGCGGCCGGAGACGACCGAACCAGCGATGTAGATCCCGGGCACGTTGGTCTCGAACGTGCCCGGGTCGTGCTCCGGCTTCAGCGTCTCGTCGTCGACCCGCACACCCAGCTGGCGCAGGAGCGACGGCTCCGGGTAGTAGCCAGTCAGAAGAAAGACGGCGTCGGCCGGAAGCTCCTCCCGCCCGCCGGGTCCCTCGACCACGACGACGCGAGGCTTGATCTCGACGACCGTCGTGTCGAGGCGGGCCGCCACGGAGCCCTCCTTGATCCGGTTCAGGATGTCGGGACGGATCCAGTACTTGATCTTCTCGGAGAGGGCGTCGCGGCGGTGCACGAGAGTCGCCGTCGCCCCTGCGCGATAGAGCTCCAGGGCCGCGATGGCAGCCGAGTTCTTGCCGCCGACCACGACGACGCGCTTGCGGTAGAACGGGTGCGGATCGTCGTAGTAGTGAGTGACGTGGGGAAGGTCCTCGCCGGGGACGCCGAGCCGGTTCGGATAGTCGTAGTAGCCCGTGGCAAAGACGACGTTCTTCGCGTGGCGGGCCCGCTCCTCGGTCGCGCGGGGGCCTCCGGGTCCGTTGACGAGGCTCGTGACACGGAAGCCGTCCGTCTCCTTCGCGACCTCGGTGATCGTCTCACCCAGGGTGATTTGCAGATCGAAGGTGTCCACGACCCGTCGGTAGTAGCGGAGCGCCTCCAGCTTCGTGGGCTTCGCATAGGGCGTGATGAAGGGCAGGCCACCGATCTCGAGGAGCTCGGGCGTGGTGAAGAACGTCATCCCCTGGGGAAAATTGAAGATCGCATTCACGAGGACGCCCTTCTCGACGACCTCGCAGGAGACCCCGGCTTCCGTGGCGGAGATGGCCACGGCCAGGCCTGCCGGTCCGGCCCCCACCACGAGAAGATCGATCGTCGGCATGGATCCCATCATAGTGGCCCACAGCGGCCGTCGTCGCGCCCCGGGAGCGGGCCACGCGTGGCCTCACTGGTGTGTCTTTCCCGATTTGGATAGGATCAATCACATGGCCTCGTACATCGGGTTTCGGCTGCGGACCGTCCTTCTGGGAGCGGTGCTTCTGGCCCCGGGGCTGTCCTCGGCCCAGGCCCCGGTCCCGCCGCAGGTGGATCTCGACCCGCGCCGGCTGGAGGTCGTCGAGGACCTCTCGGAGTCCCTGGCCAACGATCTTCTGGCCCTCTCCGTGGCCGCCCGCAACCGCGACCTGGCCGAGATTGCGACGTTCTTTCCGGAAAGCCTCACGAGCGCTGTCCTGCCCACGAGCCCGGGACCCGTCGAGACCGAGCTTAAGTGGATCGGGAACCGCTCCTGGACCGCGCCGGCGACCAGGACCACCGACCGCGAGCCCCGCGGGCACCTGGTCGATGGCTGGAGAGCCGTGCTGGAGCACTTCTCCGAACTCGACGACGTCCGCTTCAAGGTCAAAAACGCCCGATTCGACCACACGGCACGCACCGTGGAGGGGGCCGAAGAGCCCACGGCCGCACCAGGGGCGACAGGCTCCGCGCGGGTGGCCTTCTTCATCGTCGGGCGGAACGGCGAGGGTCAGCGCGAGTGGCTGAACGGGCGAGCCCAGGTGTCGGTGCGCAAACCCGACGAGGGCGTCTGGCAGTTCACCTCGTTCGAGACGACCGAGATGCGTTCCATGGTGGCGTCGGTCGATCTCTTCTCCGAGGTGGCCGATCCCGCCGGGGTCGGGGCCACACTTCCCTCGTACGGCACGCCGGAGAACGGGGGTTTCGTCTGGAGGGGGGCGGCCGCCGGAGACATGGACGGAGATGGCTGGATGGATCTCTTTGTCACCTCGGTTCGGCGAAACTACCTCTTCCTGAACACCGGCGACGGCCACTTCCGGGACGCCACGAACGACGTGGGGCTGGGCTTCCTGGCCAGCGGCACGGCTCCTCTGCTCCTCGACTACGACAACGACGGCGACACGGACGTCTTCCTTTCGGCAGTCGGCCAGCAGGTGCTCCTGGAGAACCGCCTCGTGCCCGACGGACGGCTCTGGCTCGAGGACGTCTCGTTCGAAGCGGGCGTCGCCCTCTCCGCCATCGGCTTCAGCGCGGTGGCGGCCGACGTCAACGAGGACGGCCAGCTCGACATCTACGTCGCCTCCTACAACCGCTACGGCCAGATCACGCCCGACGTCTGGTACCAGGCCACCAACGGCACGCCCAACCTCCTGTTCGTGTCCCAGCCCGACGGGACGTATCGGGACGAGGCCCGACGGTGGGGAGTCCAGGACCGGCGCTGGAGCTACGCCGCCGCGTTCTTCGACGCCAACGACGACGGGCGGCAGGACCTCTACGTGGTCAACGACTTCGGGGAGAACGCCTTCTTCATCCACAAGGGCGATCACTTCGAGGACGAGGCCGAGGCCCGGGGAGTGCTCGACCCCGGCAACGGAATGGGCGTGGCCGTCGGGGACTGGAATCGGGACGGGCTCCTCGACCTGCACGTGACGAACATGTCGTCGACGGCCGGCAATCGCATCCTCTCGCGGCTCTTCCCGGACTCCTCCGCAGAAGACAACGTGCTGAAGAAGCTGGCCGCAGGGAACACTCTCTACGAGAACGTCGGCGGCGGGCGCTTTCGCGACGTGACCTCCGAGGTGGGCGGCTTCTCCGGCGGGTGGGCGTGGGGAGGCGGATTCCTCGACTTCGACAACGACGGCCGCGAAGACCTCTACACCCCGAACGGCTTCATCTCGGGGAAGTCGATGAAGGACACCTGAAGCCAGTTCTGGCGTCAGGTCGTGACGCAGACGAACCAGAGCGAAGAGGGGGCACTGCGCTCCGATCAGTCGTCGTTGATGTTCGGAGAGGGCTTCTCCTTCAGCGGCTACGAGCGGAACCCGCTGTACCTGAACCGGGGCAACGGGGAGTTCCTCGACGTCTCCGGCGTCTCGGGAATCGACTCGATTGCCGACGGGCGGGCGGGGGTGTTCGCGGACTTCGACAACGACGGCGATCTCGACGTGTTCGTCAGCACCATCCAGGGACCGGCCCATCTTCTTTATAGGAACAACGTCGGGCAGGACTCCCGGGCGCTGCGCGTGGCTCTCGAGGGAGCCAAAGGCACCGCCCGCGATGCCTTTGGGGCCGTGGTGCGGATCCGGACCGGGGACGGCGTCCTCACCCGCATCAAGGCCGGAGGATCGGGGTTCATCTCGCAGAACGATCCCCGACTGATCTTCGGGCTCGGCGACGAGGAGAGCGCGAAGACAATCGAGGTGACCTGGCCCGGCGGAACTCACGAGGTCTTCGACGGCCCCTTTGCCGCGAACACGACGCAGCTCCTCCGCCAGGGGACAGGACGGGCCGAGCCGGTCGAGGTGCAGGTCGCCCGCCTGCCCGACCCGCTAACGCGAGCGCAGGCGTTTGCCCGCGACCTCCGCATCCCCATCGGAGGGCCCTTCCCCGACCTCGCCGTCCGGACGATCGACGGAGAGACGACGTCGCTCCATGCAGCGCTCGTTCCGGGCCGCCGCACGGTGGTGAACCTGTGGGCCACGTGGTGTGGACCGTGCCGGGTGGAGATGCCCGAGCTGGAGACCCTGCGCTCACGCCTCGCGGCCCAGGGCGTGGACATCGTCGGCCTGAACGTCGACGCGGATCCCGAGGCCGACGTGGCCGGATACGCCGAGGA
>CAXMOH010000100.1:0-3872 GCA_964194855.1 uncultured Hyphomicrobium sp. | reverse complement strand
CGCCGACCAGCACCGGCCAGAGGATCGCGCTGGCACCCAACGAAGGCCTCCGGGTCAGCGCCGACGGGATCGCGGGGCCGAAGACGACCCTGCCAGTGGTCCCGATCCTCACGGCCCCGCCGAACGAGACCGAGGTCTCCTACCCCGACCCGTCACGAGCCATCACGCTGCTGATGTGGAACGGGGTCGCGGATGCCGACACCTACCACGTGATGATGGACTTCAGCCGGACCTTCGCTCGCCCCCAACTCGATCGTCAGGGATTCAAGGGCACCCAGATGGAGCGCCCGGGACTGGAGACTGGAACCTACTACTGGAAGGTGGCCGCGGTGGGCGGGGAGGGAAGCGAGGGGAGCTTCGCCTCGGTCTCGAGTTTTTCTCTTCTGAAGGCTCCGGCGATCGCCGCCAAGCCGCCGCCGTTCGCCGTGGACACCCTCGAGCTTCGGGGGAACATCCTGCACGTGCGGGGGCAGACCGCTCCCGGTGCCAGCCTGACCCTGAACGGTGTTCGGATCGAGGTTCAGCCGGACGGGTCGTTCAACGAGTTCGTCATGTTCGAGGCCAGCGCGACGGCGACGGTCCTGTTGCGCGCCACCGGCGTGAGCGGTGGGGTCACCGAGCAACGTCGACCGATCGTGGTCTCCGACTGAGGACGCCCTTGGCGCGTGTGGCTGTGTTTGGGAGGCCGGCGCTGAAGCGTCGTCTTGGACCGGCGCCCGGGGGCGGGCTCGAGTACGAGTTCCAGCCGGTCCCGGGCTCACGCTCGCGACTCGAGATCAACGCCCGACGTTTTGCCGGGGCGCTGGTCGATGCGGGGCCCGAGACCAGGCCAGGAAACGTCCGGGTCGTGCGCGAGGCCCTGGCAGGAAAGCCGGTGGGAGGGATAGCCGTCGCACCGGACGCGGCGGCGTTGCGACGAATCGGACGGCTCGGGCTCGACTTCGTCCTCGAGATCTGGCGTCCCGGGGATCTCCCTGCTGGCGCGGTGCTGGCGCACCTCGACTGCACGAGGCGCCGTCGCGGCGACGGTGCGATCCGGGCGGGAGAGACACTCCGCACGACGGCGAAGCGCCTCGCGATCCTCACCGACGTGGTCAAGACAGCCAACTCGATACTCGAGCCGAGCAAGGTGATCGAGCTGGTCATGGAGAAGATCCGCGAGCTGGTCCCCTCCGAGGCCTGGTCGCTGCTGATGGTGGACGAGGAGAGCGAGGAGCTCGCCTTCGAGGCGGCGCTCGGGGCCAAGGGCCAGGACCTTTCGGCGTATCGTCTGAAGATGGGCGAGGGTGTGGCCGGCTGGGTGGCGAAGACGGGCAAGCCGGCGATCGTGAACGACACGGCTCGGGATCGGCGCTTCACCGCTCGCTATGACGCGTGGACCAAGTTCGCCACGCGCTCGATACTCTGTGCGCCCCTGGTCTCGAGGGGCCGGACCATCGGCGTCCTGGAGATCATCAACAAGCGGGATGGGCAGTTCACGGACTCGGATCTCGACCTGGTGCTCACGCTGGTGGAGCCCTGCGCGATCGCCCTGGAGAACGCGATCCTGTTCCAGAAAACCGAGCAGCTCACGATCACCGACGACCTGACCAAGCTGTTCAACTCGCGCTATCTGAACCTCTACCTCAGCCGTGAGATCAAGCGGTGCAAGCGCCACGGGATCCCGCTGTCGATCATCTTTCTGGACCTGGACGGGTTCAAGGGGATCAACGACCAGTACGGGCACCTGGCCGGCTCGGGCACGCTCACCGAGGTCGGGTCGATCCTGGCGGAGGGCGTCCGCGAGTCCGACATCCTGGCCCGCTACGGCGGCGATGAGTTCGTCGCCGTCCTGCCGGAGACCCCTGCAGAGGGAGCCCTTGTCATCGCCGAGCGCCTCCGGCTGTCGATCCAAGAGAACCGCTTTCTGAAGTCGCTGGGCCTCGCGGCGCGCATCTCGGCGTCCTTCGGGATCGCGTCCTATCCGGACCATGCCTTGACGCCGGAGGCGCTCATCCAGAAGGCCGATCAGGCCATGTATCGCGTCAAGGAGCGAAACAAGAACGGAATCGAGGTGGCTGTCTAGAAGCGAACCAGCCCCCGGGCCTTCGCCGCCACCATTGTCACAGGAGAATAAGACGCCCTCATGAACATTCGCTCCCTCATCAATCTGAGCTTTCTCTCGAGCGATCTCGCCATCGATCTCGGAACCGCCAACACCCTTGTCTACGCCAAGGGCAAGGGCATCATCGTGTCCGAGCCGTCGATCGTCGCCGTCAACCGCATGACCGGAAAGGTGGAGGCGGTGGGACGAGACGCAAAAGAGATGCTCGGCCGCACACCCGGCAACATCGTTGCGATCCGCCCGATGAAGGACGGCGTGATCGCCGATTTCGAGATCACCGAGAAGATGCTCTCCCACTTCATCCACCGAGCGCACAACCGCTCGACGCTGGTGCGTCCCCGCATCGTGGTCGGGATCCCCTCGGAGGTGACCCAGGTGGAGAAGCGAGCGGTGAAGGACTCGGCGCTCAAGGCCAAGGCCTCCGAGGTCTACCTCATCGACCAGGCCATGGCCGCTGCCATCGGGGCAGGGCTCCCCATCACCGAGCCAAGCGGGAACATGGTCATCGACATCGGGGGAGGAACCACCGACATCGCGGTCATCTCGCTGGCCGGCATCGTCTACTCGAAATCGGTTCGCGTCGCGGGCAACGAGATGGACGAGGCGGTCATCCAGTACATCAAGAAGAAGTACAACCTGCTGATAGGCGAGCGCACCGCCGAGCAGGTCAAGTTCGAGATCGGATCCGCCTTTCCTCTCGACGAGCCGATCACCATGGAGATCAAGGGGCGGGACCTGATCGAGGGCATCCCCAAGACGCTGACGGTCACCGACGCGGAGATCCGCGAGGCGCTTCAGGAGCCGGTGAGCATCATCGTCAACGCGGTGCGCGTGGCGCTCGAGCGCACGCCCCCGGAGCTGTCGGCGGACATCGTGGACCGGGGCATCGTGCTCACCGGAGGCGGGTCTCTCCTCAAGAACATCGATCGCCTGCTGCGGGAGGAGACCGGGCTCCCGGTCTCGGTGGCCGAGGACCCGCTCAGCTCGGTCGTCCTGGGAACCGGCAAGATGCTCTCGAACCTCGACCTGCTTCGCAAGATCAGTCTGGACTAGTCCTGGTGGCCCTGGCCGTCGACACGCGCAGGAGCCGGATCCTCCTTGGCGGTCTCGTGCTGTTGCACTTCGCCGCGATCAGCCACCAGGTGGACGGAGGCGACGGCTTGTCGCTCTTTCAAAGAGGGCTCTTCTCGCTGCTCTCCCCGCTCCAGATCGGGATGAGCAGCGTGGTGGGAGGCGGACGGGAGCTGTGGGACGGTTACGGGTTCCATCGGGAGACCTACGCGGAGAACCGTCGTCTCGAGGAGCGGGTCCGGTACCTGGAGACGCTCCTGCAGGAGCGCTCCCACCTGGCACACGAAGGGGAGCGTCTGCGGGAGTTGCTGGGCCTCCGCGAGATCCTGCCCATGCAGACCCTGGTGGCGGACGTGGTCAGCCGGGACGGCGTGCCCTGGTTTCGGACGCTGACCATCGACCGGGGCACGAGCGACGGGGTCGTGCTCGACGCCCCGGTGATGAGCCCGACGGGGGTGGTCGGCCGTGTGATCGCGGTGGGCCCCCATGCGGCCCGGGTGCAGGTGCTTCTCGATCGGGATGCCGGGGCCGGGGTCCTGATCGAGCGCACCCGCGTGAGCGGCGTCGCCACGGGGCAGGTGGCGCAGTCCGATGCGGGCGCAGGCGACTTGATACTGAAGTACGTGTCCGATCGGGCCGACGTCGCCATCGGGGACGTGGTCGTCACGTCGGGGTTCGATCGGATCTACCCCAAGGG
>CAXMOH010000099.1:0-3347 GCA_964194855.1 uncultured Hyphomicrobium sp. | reverse complement strand
GACCTGGCAGGCAGACCGCCGGCCAGGCCAGTCGGTGCCGGTGGCGGAGTGGCGTCAAGAGGATCCCGGCATTGCGCCCGTCGGCGATGTGTACGGCGGCGGGTCGCCAACGGGCAATGTCTTCTACGAGAACGGCGCCCTGGGCCCGTCCTGGGACGGGACGTTCTTCGCCGCGGAGGCAGGCCGAAACGAGGTGTTCTCCTACCAGCCGGCCCCGGAAGGCGCGGGTTTCGCGCTCGAGCGGAAGATCTTCCTCACCTCGAACGCCGAGCAACAGTATGCCGGATCCGATTTCGTCATGGGCAGCGCGGGCGTCACCGGCGCTCTCGCCACGCTCTTCCGACCGTCGGACATCGCCGTCGGTCCTGACGGTGCCTTGTATGTGAGCGACTGGATCGACGCGCGGGTCGGCGGGCACCAGGACCTGGACGACACCCTGTCCGGGGCGATCTACCGCATCGCCCCGAAGGGCTTCGTCTCAAAGGTTCCGGACTTCGACGCTACGACAATCGATGGTCTGATCACGGCGTTGCGGTCGCCCGCGGTCAACGTTCGGGGGATCGGTTTCGAAGGGCTGAAGGCGCGTGGCGCGGCTGCCGTCAACGCCGTCGCCTCTCTGCTCGAGGATCCGAGTCCGTATATGCGCGGCCGCGCGATCTACCTCCTGTATCAGCTTGGCCCTGAGGGTCGTCAGCGCGCGGGGCTGCCCGAGTCGTACACTGATCCGGCGCTGCGCATCGCCACGTATCGGGCAATGCGGCGCGCGGGCCTCGACATCATGCCGGTGGCATCTCGTCTCGCCCTGGACACGGACCCCGGAGTTCGGCGCGAGGTGGCGCTGTCCATGCGTGACCAGCTCGCCACCACGGCGCTGGATGTTCTGGTCGATATCGCTCGGGGCTTCGATGGCCTGGATCGCAGCTATCTGGAAGCACTGGGAACCGGCGCCACGGGAAAAGAGCCAGCGCTCTACGAGCGACTGCGGCGCGACCTGGGTATGAAGGACGATCCCATGGCGTGGTCCGGCAGCTTCGCGCGAATTGTGTGGCGCCTGCACGTACCGGCGGCCGTGGCGGACCTGGCTGCCCGTGCGCGATCAACCAAGCTATCGCTCGCCGACCGCCGCCTTGCCCTGGACACGCTCGCCTTCATCAACGATCCAAGAGCGTCCAAGGCCATGCTCAGCCTCGCGGAACCCGACAGCCCGTTGGGCGAAGCGGCCACGTGGTGGCTGTTGAATCGTGTCTCCAATGACTGGGCGGACTACGGCTTGGGGCCGGCGCTGAAGACGGCCGGCATCTACGATCCCGAGTCGATCGTGCTGCAGGAGATCGTCGTACCGCCGGCGGCGGCGGATCTCCCACAGCTCTCTGTTGAGGAGATCGTCCGTCGCACTGGAGATGCGGCGCGCGGGAAGATCACCGCGGCCCGCTGCCTCATTTGCCATGTCATCGACGGCACCGGGGCCGAGCTTGGATCGTCCCTGGATGGCTGGGGGCGCGGCAAGTCTGCCGACGTGATCGCCACAGCCATCGTGCGGCCAAGCGCCGACGTGGCGCAGGGCTACGAGGGCACGGAGCTCGAGACGAAGGACGGGCTGATCATTCAGGGCCTGCTGATCAAGCAAGGCGATCCCCTGATGATGCGCAGCATGGGAGGCATCACGCAGATCATCCCCGCCGACCGCGTGGCCGGGCGCCGGCAGATGGAGGCGTCGCTGATGATGAGCGCCGCGCAGCTGGGGCTCACGGCGCAGGACGTCGCCGACCTCGTGGCGTTCCTGCGCGGCAACTGATCCGCGGGAAAGAGGCTCGACTCACGCGGTCACCTCGGGCGATTCAACTCCAAAAGCTCGATCTTCCGGGGTGCGCCGGCCTCGGGTTGCGGCCCGGCCTCGACCCGTCCCCGGACGGTCACCTCTCCACCCGGCGCAGAGCCAGCCGGGACCGACTCCTCGCCTTCGACGATCTCGTAGACGAGGTTCGGGCCGTCCACCTCGACCAGGTGCCGGCCTTCGGGCCTGACGAGGGTGCCTGCGACGACGAGCTCGGCAACCCCCGGGGTGAATCCGTTGTCGCGCACAATCTTCGAGAACAGCTCCGGATCCACCGTGTTGTCCGGCTCGAGCACGATCTCGGCGAGCCCCTCTTCGAGGCTGACACGGACCGACTCGACGCCCTCGATCTTGTCGACGGCCACGCTCACGGCGTGGGCGCAGACCGCTCAATCCATCCCGAAGATCTCGAGCCTCACCTCTCGAACCTCGGCGCGCGCGCCGGCCGGAGTGAGGACGGCCAGCAACGCTGCGAGAACGAACCCTCTCTTCATCTCATCCTCCCGCCCATTGCGTCAGAACCACCAGGTCACGTTCACAGCGAAACGGACTCGCTCCGCCGGGTGTGCCTCATTCCGGTCGTCGAAGACGCGGAACAATACTCCACCCGAGATGCCCCAGCTTCCGTAGAGGCCGAGGAGCGTCGGGCCAAGAAAGACGCTGTGTCCTCCCGTCTCTGGAAGCTCCATTCCCTGGAGCGTGTCTCGTCCCGTCCACTCTCCGACCAGCTCGACGAAGGCCCGCCAGTCCGGCGCGGGGTAGTCCTTGCGAAAGGCGGGTGGTCGGTAGCCGAGGACGAGGCTGTAGAGTGCGAGATCACCGAGGTGGCCGCCCTCCGGGCCGTCCGAAGCGGTGTAGCGACGGTAGAGGCCCCCTGCCCACGCATAGACGGATCGTGAAGCGTAGCCTGTGACCGCGCCTCCGTAGAAGCCCGGGGCCGTGTCTATGCCCGGCGAGCGAGAATCGTCGGTTGGAACTATGAGGCCGACCCAGGCCGTGCTCTCGAAGCGTGCTCCCACCTTCACGGCCCGCCGATGGAACCGCCATCCCAGGGACAGCTCGACATCTCGGGTGGCGGGCATCATGGCCACGGCGCGAGCCTGCGGGAGCATAGAAGGTTCGCTGAGAGGAATCGGCGCCGACAACGAGAGCTGGAAGTCCTCGGTGACACCGTAGCCGACCATCGTCCGGAGCATGAACATGTCCTGGTCCCCGGCTCGACCCATGGCCGCGACGTCCAGCGACCACCCGCCCCGCCCCAGCGTCGGAGTGGCCAGCCCGAACACGGGCCCATGGCCTGCTGCCCCTGCCGGCGAGGCCGGAAGGCTCATTGCGACGGCGAAGGCTGCGCCGACCAGTCCGCGCCGGAGAAGGTCCGGGTCGATCACGATGTGCTCTCTCGCATTCTTTCTTCGTCACTTCTGATGATAGGCCCTGGACCAGGGTCCAGGGTCAAGGCCTCCCGCTCGGACGGCACGTGAACCCGAAGTCCCCCGGTACGACGGCCCGCCGG
>CAXMOH010000098.1:0-6016 GCA_964194855.1 uncultured Hyphomicrobium sp. | reverse complement strand
GTGATGGCCAGGCCCGAGCTGGTGGTCCCGATGGCGGGGAATCCCGCGCTCTCGAGGATTCGGGCCGTTCCCGCGTCCCAGGCGTTGCCGAGCAGGAAGGTGCCCTCCCGGTGAAGCTCGGCGAGGCGCCGGCCCCTGTCTTCACGGCTCATCTTCTCTTCGTTTTTTCTCAAGGGCCTCACTTCGTCGATGTGGCGGGGCTGCGGGCGAGCGACCGCTACGGTCGGGGCCCGCGGTTCCAGTAGATCTTCAGGTTGTGGGTCGATCGTCCGGCGGCAACGATGTCCGGGCGACCGTCGGCGTTCAGGTCGCCGATTCGAACGTCCTCGGTGGCCATCGTGTCGTCGTCGATCGCCATCGACGCCCACTCGGTGGCCTGCTCGTTCGTCGGGTAGTAGAGCTTGATGCCGACCTTGCCGTCGCGGTTGGGGTTTCGCCAGCCGGCCACGATCTGCTGCGAGCCCGTGCCGAAGAGGTCGGCGATGGCGATGGCGTGCCCCTGCTTCAGATTGTCGTCGAGGACCACGCGGCGGGTCAGCGCCGTGTGCCCGCCTCTGGCGTTCCCCCGGTCGAATGAAGACCCATAGTACGCCAGCGTTTCGCCGTGCAGCGGCTCGATCGTCACGACGAAAGGCGACGACGGCGAGTGCAGCCCCATGCGAATCTCGCCGCCTCCCTTCATCCCTTCGAATGTCCTCCCGGACCAGTCTCCGTCGTCGTACGAGAGGAGCATGCCCCCCTCGCGGCCGAGATAGAGGATCTCCTCGGCCGGGGTCGTGGGGTCCCACTGCACGGGATCGAGGTTGTGGGTGACATGCAGCGTGTTCTCGATGATCGTGGTGGCCCACTCGTCGTGGGGATCCTCGGGCCTCTCGTAGGCCAGGAGCTTCACACCTGCGCCCTCTCCGTCGCGATTGCCCCGTCCGTGGAGGGGTGCCACGACCAGGACGTACTCGTCTTCGTCGAGCTTCACCCACCGCATCCGATGGACGACCGGCTCATGGTGGAGGCGGATCGGAGTCCACATCTCGGTGCGGTCGGCGGGTGGGTCCAGGTAGAAGACCGCTCCCGAGCCCACCGTGTCGCCGGGGTTCCATTCTGCGCCCACCGCCACCTCGACCTTGCCGTCGCCGTCGATGTCCCGGGCCGCGATACACACGTTGTCCCGGGTCGTGAGGTTCTCGACGATGACATGCCGCTCCCAGTCGGGGTTGCGGTACCACACGAACTGCTTCTTGTCGGCCAGGAGGATGTCGGGTAGGCCGTCGCCGTCCACGTCGCCGATCGCGGTGCCATAGCCGATCTCGACGTGGTCGTCGATCGTTTCCGCCTCGAACACAACGGGTGCGTCCCCCGCCACAGCCGAGACCGCCAGCCCGAACAGGAGCGTGACACCTCGTCCGGCACGCCACGGGCTCTCGAGCCGCATCAGGGGACCCGGAGGGCCGCGTCGCGGAGGCCCTCCCGGACGCGGGCCGGCAATCGGGCCACGCGATCGTTGGCGATGCCCGCCTGGTACCGCCAGGGCAGCGCGGTCCGGAGCCGGGTGAAGGCGCGGGCCGCCTCGGGCAGGACGCCCCCGACGTGAGACGGGTTTCCCCGGCTCGTGCAGATCACCAGGTAGTCGTTGAGGAGAGCCGCCCAGTGGCGCGCCAGCTCCAGCTGTCCCGGTGGCGCTCCCCGGGGAGGCACCCCCGGGGGCGCCGCGTGGGCCGCGGCATCCTGGGCGGTCACCTCCACGAGCAGGTCGGGCACGCCCGCGATCCCCACACCAATGGCGGGCTGCTGGAAGACCTCGAACGTCACGCCCGCCCCTGCTCGGGCCTGGTCCACCGCCCCGTTCAGGGCCTTCGACACGCGGAGGAGTCTGCTGGCGACGGCGGCCCGCCCGTCCTTGTGGGTGAGAAGCAGGACCGGTGCGATGTCCGTCGTCACGAAGGCCTGGCCTGGCGCCACACCCTCGGGCCCAACGGCAGGATAGAAGCGCAGGACATACGAGCCCGACATGAGCCGGAGAAGCGGATAGCTCGCGGCATCCGACGTCCGCTCGCCGGTCTTCACAATGACCTGGGCGAGCGTGCGCGCCTGCGGGCGGGTCGGAAGGGGCGTGAAGACGGTGAGCTCCTGGGCCGAGGCGCGGCCCACCAGCGCTGGCACCCCGTCGAAGGTCACGACGTTCGCGGCCGGTTCCGGTGAGAACCCAAATCCGCTGACCCGCACGATCTCTCCGGCCACAGCTCGCTCCGGAAGGAACGACGCCACGAGGGGCAGGCGGCCCAGCACGAGGTCCAGCGCCGCCGTGCTGCGTCCCGACACTGTCGCGACCACGGCGTGTGTGCTTCCCGCTTCTCCCTCGACCGTGGGCATCTCGAATCGGGCCATGTCGTCTGCCGACTCGAGAATCGTCGCGGGTCGGCCGCCGACCGTGATCGTCAACGCCTCGTCACCGAGACCCAGCCCTCGGAGGACGACCTCGTCACCCACCAGCGCGCCGGCCGGCTCGAGGGCGGTGACCGACAGTGGCGCCAGCACGGTGAACGGAACGGCATTCGATCGGCCGGAGGGGGTCTCGACCGAGACTCGCACCGCATCGCCGGGCGGCAGCATCGGGACCGTGACGCGAAGCGTCCCTTCGGAGACGGTGCTGGCGGGCACCGCGCGGTCCCCGAAGTGGACAGTGTTGCTCCCGGCATCGGAGTGAAAGCCCGTGCCGTTCAGTGTGATGCCGAGGCCGGGGGAGGACTGCCCGGGCTCCACGGACGCAAGCTCCGGCCCGGAGGACGCCAGGAAGCCCCTGGCGAACCATCCCGCCGCAGCCAGGATGGCCAGACCCGCGGCCGCCACGGCGATTCCCGTAACGGGCAGACCGCGACGCGCCCGCCCTCTTCGAGGCCGGGAGACGGGCTTGCGAGGCGCGGCTGGCGAAAGCTCGGGAAGCGGAGGGAGGGGCGCCGGCGCGGGAGAGGCCGGGGCCTCCTCCGGGACGAGAGGTTGCTCTTCGGGATCTGGCGGGGGCGGTGGCGCCACCGACCCCCCGGGGATCACCACACGTATCGTGGGGACGCCTTCCTTCGACCCGGGTGCGACGAACATGATGATGTCGCCGTCCAGGAGCGCAGCGGTCTCGACGGGCTCGCCGTTCACCCAGGTGCCGTCGCGGCTGCCGTTGTCGACCATCGAGATCCCATATATGTCCCACGTCACCTTCACGTGAGCGAGCTCGATGTCCGGGTGTTCGACACGGAAGTGGGCGAGGCGACCCGACCCCACGATCAGGCTCTCGCCCTCCGTCAGCTCCATGGTGGCACCGTCGAGGGGCCCGCCCTGGACGATCACCGTCGGGACAGTGGGAGTATCAGCCATTGCCAGCCTCCGAGGCGGCGTGCTGGGAGATTATAGCCGCCAGGGCTGGATTTCGAGGCGCCGTGGCCCGGTCGGCTCAGGCGACTGGGGACGGAGCCGGTTCGTCGGGTGGGCCTTCGAGGACGTCTTCTCCCTGCAGCTTCGCGATGATCACCGTTCCCACCGAGTCGCTCAGCACGTTGGTGGCGGTGCGGAACATGTCGAGGAACCTGTCCACGGCAAGGATGATCCCGACCGCCTCGAGGGGCAGTCCCACGGCGCTCAGGATGATGGACATCATGACCAGGCCCGCCATCGGGACGCTGGCTGCGCCGATCGAGGCCAGCAGAGCCGTCAGCACGATGACCAGCTGCGAGGCGAAGCTCAGGTCGAAGCTGTAGACCTGGGCAATGAAGACCACGGCCACGCACTCGTACAGCGCCGTTCCGTCCATGTTCACGGTGGCGCCGATCGGCAGCACGAAGCTGGAGATCTTCTTCGAGACGCCGGAGTTCTCGTTCACCGCCTTCATGGTGAGGGGCAGGCTCACGATGGATGAGCAGGTGGAGAAAGCGGTTATGAGCGCCGGAGGCATTCCCGTGTAGTGCCGGAACGGGTTCTTGCGGGTGACCAGGTACAGGACGAGCGGAAGGGTGACGAAGGCGTGGATGGCCAGGCCGATGAGGACGACGGCGAAGTAGAAGCCCAGCGACTTGAACGCCGAGAACCCCGTCGTGGCAACGATCTTCGCGTTGATCCCGAAGATGCCGATCGGGGCGGTCCAGACGATCATCTGGGTCATCCGCAGCATGGCCTCGAAGAACCCGGCGAAGAGATCCCCGATCCGGGTGTTGTAGGGCTCGCGGGTGCGCGTGATGAAGTAGCCGAGGAGGATACTGAAGAAGATGACGGGAAGGACTCGCCCATCCGCCAGCGCCGCGAACGGATTCTCCGGGATGATGTCGAGCAGGATCTGACCGATGCCCTGGTCCATGGCCGGGATCGAGTCCGGGGTCTGCTGGAGGCGGATGGTCGAGCCGACGCCGGGCTTCAGGAGATTGACCAGGACCTGGCCGGTCAGGATCGCCGCCAGGCTCGACAGGACGTAGTACCCGAACGTCTGCAGCCCGAGGATCCCGAGATTCTGCCGATTGCCGATGCTGATGACCGCGGAGGTGATCGACGCCACGATGAGCGGCATGATCGCCATCCGGAGGAGCCGGAGGAACAGGGTCCCGAGGGTGTCGGCGAGGGGGATGATCGCCTCGCCAAAGATCGCGCCGCAGGCGAGGCCCGCGAAGAGGCCGACGAAGATCCAGAACGTCAGGGATCGCCAGAGATTCTTCAATGCGTGAACGCTACCCCCATTGCTCGCCCGGAGTCAACGGAATCGACAACGCCCGGTGCGAGCGCTCTTCCCTCTCTCGATCGGGAGCATGGACCGACTGCACTAGAATGACGAGGACGGCTCGCACGACATCCTCGGAGGTGCCATGAGGCACATTGCAGCCTCTCTCGTTGTGCTGTGTCTGGCAGGCGTCAGCGCCCATTCCAACGAACAGATCTCCATCGGCGAGACGATCGAGATCGACTCCAGGATCCTGGGCGAAGTGCGCACCGTGCTCGTCTCGCCGCCGGCCGGCTACGATCCCTCGAAGCGGTACCCGGTTCTCTATATGACGGACGGAGACCAGCACCTGACCCACACGCGGGGCACCGCGGACTTCCTCGCCCGAAACGGTCTCGTGCCTCCGCTCATCATCGTCGGCGTCATCAATACCGACCGATCCCGGGACCTCACACCCACTCGCGCGGGTCTCGCCGGACTGGACGGAACGTTGCGCGAGCTCCCGACCAGCGGAGGCGGGTCCGACTTCCTGGACTTCTTCGAGAAGGAGCTGGTTCCCTTCATAGACTCGCGCTACAGCACTCTCGGTCTCCGGCTCCTGGCTGGCCACTCGCTGGGTGGCCTCTTCGCTCTCGAGGCTCTGTTCACACGCCCGGCAATGTTCGCCGGAATCCTGGCCGTCAGCCCGACGCTGATGTGGGACGGCGATCTTCCGCTCCGTCAGGCGCGTGGCTTCCTCGAGGAGTACGAGGAGCTGAACGCCTCCCTCTTCGTGGCGATGGGCAACGAGGAGCGAGGCGACCCGCGGCCCACCCGGCTCGACCGCCTCGAGGAGACGCTGAAGGGAGGCCAGGTCGACGGCTTCGAGTGGCGGATCCTGCGGATACCCGAGGAGACCCACTCCTCGGTGGTCCTTCGGGGCTACTACTGGGGCTTGCGCCACGCCTTCGAGCCGTGGCTGCTCCCTGCCGATCCTGCGACCGGGGCCTACACCGGTACGCTGGATGATCTGGTTTCGCACTACGCGAGGCTCTCCGAGCGCTACGACATCGACCTCTCTCCCCCGGAGCAGGCCGTCAACGCTATCGGCTATCGCGCCCTCTTTCGCAACGACATCGAAAGGGCCATCGCCATCTTCCGCTACAACGTCGAGCTGTACCCGGACGCCGCGAACGTCCACGACAGTCTCGGCGAAGCGCTGGAGCGCGCGGGACGTCTCGGCGAGGCTTTCTCGAGCTACTCTCGGGCCGTCGACAGGGCGTCCAGGGCCAGGGATCCCAACCTGGGAATCTTCAAGGCCAACCGCGATCGCGCGAAGAAGGGGCT
>CAXMOH010000097.1:0-3884 GCA_964194855.1 uncultured Hyphomicrobium sp. | reverse complement strand
CGAGGTCTCGGCCGTGTTGGCGTCGGCGTGGGCGTCGAACCACACGAGGCCGATCTTCTGCTTCCGGCGCTGGAAGTGCCGGGCGAGGCCGGCGATCGATCCCATCGCGACGGAGTGGTCGCCGCCGAGGATCACAGGTGTCGCACCGTCCTCGAGTGCACGGTCGACGGTGTCACGCAGGCCTGACACCACCTCCATGATCTCGCCGAGGTACTTCAGCCGGGGATCGCCCGGGCTCTGCGTCTCCGGGATCTTGACCGGAAGATCGCCCCGGTCCTCGACCTCGTGGCCGAGCTGGAGGAGGCGCGCCTCCACGCCGGCGACCCGGAGAGCCGAGGGCCCCATGTCCACTCCCCGGCGCCCGGCGCCCAGATCGAGCGGCACGCCGATCAGCGTCACGTGGCGGCTCGTCATGGCAGAAGAGGACGCTAGCATGCGCGCCGCGACCGTTCAACGGGTGAGCGCGCACACACGCGCCCCGTCGGTCGGTTGACGGCCCCAGGAGGGGCTCCGATAATCCCCTGGCGGTTCAAATGCCTCGATCCACGTCGCGCAAGGGCGCACCGACGACGGCCACTGCGGAAGCCCCGGACCTTCTCGGGATCCTTCAGCGGCACGGAGTGATGAACGAGGAGCAGGTCGAGAAGGTCCGCCGCGCCCAGAAGGTCAACAAGTTCTCGATCGAGCAGGCGATCGTGCAGCTCGGCGTCGTGAACGAGGTGCAGATCGCCCAGGCCCTCGCCGCCGAGGCCGATCTGCCCTACGTCAAGATCAACCCCCTCGATCTCGACCTCGACGTGGTCACGAAGGGCGTCGCCGGCCCCTTCGCCCGGCGGCATGGGATGGTAGCCATCGCCAAGACGGAAGATCGCATCACCATGGCCGTCCACAACCCCTTCGCCCCCTTTCCCGCCGAGGACATCAAGCGTGTCACCGGCCTCGACGCCGACCGTGTGGTGGCCACCCGCAGCGACGTGGAGAGCATCAACAAGGGCTTCTACGATCTCAAGTCGAGCCTGAAGCACGCGGAGAAACAGCTCGCCGAGAGCCGCGTCGCAACCATCGATCTCGGGAACCAGGAGTTCCTCTCCAAGGCCGACAGCGACCTCGATCCAGCCGCGGCGCCGGTCGTCAAGGCGCTCGACACGATACTCGCCAACGCCTTCGAGCAACGCGCCTCCGACATCCACTTCGAGCCCAAGCGCGAGCTCACGCTGGTGCGGCTTCGAATCGACGGCGTGCTGCACGACGTGCACATGATCCCCCGGATCGTCTACGACGCTGTCGTCTCCCGGATCAAGCTGCTCTCCGGCTGCAACCTCGCCGAGAAACGACGCCCGCAGGACGGCCGGATCAAGCGGGACCAGGGCGGGCGGGAGGTGGAGCTCCGCGTCAGCACGATGCCCACCGCTTTTGGAGAGAAAGCGGTCCTGCGGATCTTCGATCCCGATGTGCTGCTCAAGGGCATCGACCAGCTCGGCTTCTCCCCGCACGACTTGCCGAAGTTCTACGATTTCATCGGGCGCACGACCGGGATCATCCTCGTGACGGGCCCCACGGGCAGCGGCAAGACGACGACGCTCTACTCGGTCCTCAAGCACCTCTCTCGACCCGAGGTCAACATAGTGACCATCGAGGACCCCGTGGAGATGGTCTTCGAGGACTTCAACCAGGTGCAGATCCGCCCCCAGATCGACGTCACCTTCCCGGCGGCGCTGCGCACCGTGCTCCGGCAGGACCCCGACATCATCATGGTCGGGGAGATCCGCGACGCCGAGACCGCCGACAACGCCGTACAGGCCGCGCTCACCGGCCACCTCGTCCTCTCGACGCTCCACACCAACGACGCTTCCTCGTCGATCACCCGTCTGCTCGATCTCGGAGTTCCCCATTTCCTCATCACGTCGACACTCATCGGCATCATCGCCCAGCGGCTCGTCCGGGAGATCTGCACGCACTGCGTCGAGGAGTACGCGCCCACGGACGACGAGGCGGTGGCCATGAAGATCCCCTTCGAGAAGCTCGAGCCCTACAAGTTCCGCCGAGGCAAGGGCTGCCTCCATTGCCGGGAGACCGGCTACATGGGTCGCACGGGCATCTACGAGATGCTCCCCATGACCGAGAAGCTCCGGCGGCTCGTCGCGCACCAGGCCGGTTCGCTGGACATCTACAAGGCCGCGCGGGAAGAGGGACTGCGCACCCTCAAGGAAGCCGCCATCGAGAAGGTGTTCCGCGGCGGCACCACGACCACGGAGATGGTGAGGGTGACAGGCAAATGACCGAGAACGGGCTTCGCGGCAGGGTCGTCCTGGTCACCGGCAGCGGGCGTGGGCTCGGGGCCGCCTTCGCGAAGGCGGCGGGGGCCGAGAAGGCCCGGGTGGTGGTGAACTGCCAGCAGGACCTCAAGGCGGCCGAGGCCGTCGCCGGGGCCGTGCGCAAGGCCGGCGGCGAGGCCATCGCCTATCGCGCCGACGTCACCGACTTCGAGCAGGCCAGCGGTCTGGTCGAGCACACGATCAAGGCGTGGGGCCAGGTCGACATCCTGGTCAACACCGTCGGCAGCCTCAACTGGAAGGGCTTCTCCGAGCTGGAGCCCGCGGAGTACCGCCGCGTCATCGCGTCGAACCTCGACTCCGTCTTCCACACGTGCCGCCTCGTCCTCCCCCACATGCGGGAGAAACGCTTCGGCCGCATCGTCAACTTCGCCGCGGTCGGCGCCGAGTCGACCCTGGGCGAGCCACAGATGGCGGCTTACTCCGCGGCGAAGGCCGGGGTCGTCGCGCTGTCCAAGGCCCTCGCCCTCGAAGAGGCCCGCTGCGGCATCACGGTGAACGTGGTCTCCCCCGGCCTTCTGCGCGACGAGACCGGCAACAAGGACGCCAAGGCGGCCGACGAGATGCTGGGCGACCGGGTTCCCGTGGGACACGCGGGCCGCTCCGCCGACGTGGTGCGGGCCGTTCTCTTCTTCGCATCCCCCGCGGCCGATTTCATCACCGGCCAGGTCCTCGAGGTCGCGGGCGGGGCGCGGCAGTAGGAAGCCCTCATGCGGTCACGGGCCGCAGAGTGTGAAACAGGGCTGGTGCTACACTCTAGGAAGCGGATGCGCGGCCATGCAGGCACTGGAGTACTGGAAGACAGTGACGACGGATCACGCCGGCTTCCTCGACAGCATCGTCGCCCTGCTGTCGGAGTCGAGCGTGAGGTATTGCGTGATCGGCGGCCAGGGCGTCAACGCCTACGTCGAGCCCGTGGTCAGTCTGGATCTCGACATCGCCGTGGCAACGGAGGACCTCGCCGACGCCGAGGCCCTGCTGCGAGAGCGATACAAGGTGACTCGCTTCGCGCACAGCGTGAACGTCTCGCTGTCCGGCTCGGACCTCCGGGTCCAGCTTCAGACGGACTCGCGGTACGCCCCCTTCGTCGAACGAGCCTCGGAGCGTGAGGTTCTGGGCCTACGGCTGCCCGTGGCCGCCGTCGAGGACGTGCTCCAGGGCAAGGTGTGGGCGGCACAGGACTCGAAGCGCCAACCGAGCAAACGGCAAAAGGATCTCGCTGACATCGCGCGCCTCCTGGAGGCCCATCCCGATCTGCGCGGCCGTGTGCCGCAGGACGTTCTTGCCCGCCTGATCTGACCGCGGCGCCGCGCCTGCCACGAGCGGGCTGCGAAGCCCACTCCGACGGCTCGACTGACGATGAAAGACACGAACGGAGGACCGCAATGATCGTTGTCCAGAACCGCGTGCCGGTGAACGAAGGCTACGAAGACGACTTCCTCGAGCGCTTTCGAACGCGCCGCGGGCTCGTCGACGGCCACCCCGGCTTCATCCGCAACATGGTGCTTCGCCCGATCAAGGGCGAGTCCTTCATCGTGCTCACCTTCTGGG
>CAXMOH010000096.1:0-3455 GCA_964194855.1 uncultured Hyphomicrobium sp. | reverse complement strand
CCACGTGGACACCCGCCAGCTACTGGAGGTCTACAAGAAAACGCATCCTCGGGCGTGACTCAGCCGCTCTGCTTTCTGGCGTGTCTTCCTGCTTGGAAAGATGGGGGTGGGGTGAGGCCATGGGAGGCTTGGTTTCGTCAGAATGGGTAGGCGGAATGGGGCGGAGTGACGAGGAGCTCGTCCGGGCGTGCCAAGGGGGGGAGTCGTCTGCCTTCGACATCCTGGTGGCGCGGTGGGAGGACAAGATCCGGGGGGCGGCGTACCGGCTGCTGGGCTCCCAGGAGGAGGCGCGGGACGCCGCGCAGGAGGCGTTTCTCAAGGCCTATCGAGGGCTTCCGGGTTTCAAGCAGGAGGCGCGGTTCTCGTCGTGGCTCTACCAGATCGCCCTCAACCTGTGCCGGGATCGGCTCAGACGTCGGAAGGGCCGGACGATGGTGAGCCTCGAGGCACTCGAGGAGATCGGGCCCGTGATTGCCGGTCGCGAGCCCGCGGCCCTCGATCTCGTTCACCAACTCGACCTGCGTCGGGCGGTTCGCCGGGCCATCGGGGAGCTGTCCGAGGAGCAGCGCGAGGTCGTGATCCTCAAGGAATACCAGGGTCTGACGTTTCTCGAGATCGCCCAGGCTCTCGATCAGCCGGTCTCGACGGTGAAGACGCGGCTGTACCGCGGCCTGGGGCAGCTGCGGCTCCGCCTCGAGGACGAGGGCATCAAGAGCGCGGCAGCTCTGCCCGCGCCTGCGTCGTGAGGACGAGGGCGAAAGAGAAGGAAGAACAGGTGTGACCATGCACTGCAGTCGGATCCAGGACGAAGAGCTCGCAGGACAGAAGCTGGAGGTCCTGTATGGGGAGGCGGACGCCGAAGTGCGCGCGAGCGTCGCGAGCCACCTCGGTGAGTGCGGCGCGTGCCAGGAGGAAATGGCTTCGTTCGCTCGCTTGCGGCGGGACCTGGAGGCGTGGACGCTCGAGGAGAGCGGGCCGGCCCTCACCATGGCGATCCGGAGGCCCTTGCCGGCCTGGCTCACTGCGGCGGCGGCGGCGCTCATCGTCATCTTGGGGACCGGATTGGGGCTGGCGCTCGTCGGTCACATCGAGCTGCGCAGAGACCTCGCCACACAGGCGGCTCGCGCTCTCGAGCGGGACCGCCAGTACAAGGAGGAGATTGCGGCCTTGCGGGCGGAGCTGGCGGAGCGATCCCCCGGGCTCGACGCGGAGCGCTTTTTTGCTCGTGTCGAGGACCGCGTGCGGGAGGGGGTCCGGAGCAGCGAGGAGAGACAGAGCCAGCAGGTTGAGGCGAGCTTCGCCGATTGGAGCGGGCGGATGGAGGCTCGGCGGCGGGTCGACCTGGCGCGTGTGGCGGCGGGGCTCAGCTATCTCGACGGACGGCAGGGGCGCCAGCTCGCCCGCACGAACGAGCTGATGGGCTATGTCCTCGAAGCGGCGGCCCAGGAGAGGTGATCATGAGGCCAGCCGGCTTGCTGATGGCGGCCTTCCTCGCCGCTTCGCACGTGGCCGCTCAACCGGCCGGGGACACGAGCGCGACTCCCGGGTCCCGGTTGGCGCCGCCAGGTCGTGAGGAGCTGGCATCGCTCGAGCTGCATCTCGAGCACGCCGTGGCCGAGGTGAGCGTGCCCCACGCGGGAATCCTGCTCGGGCGGACAAACGCCTCGCGCGGCTATCGGTTGCCGGGCTACGGGATCGTGTTCGTCCTCACGCCCAGGGCCCTGCCGGGAGGGGAGCGGGCGGTGTTCGTCTTCCGGGGTCGAGGAACACACACCCCGTCACGCGTCGACGTTCACGCTCATGGAGAACCGGTCGTGGACGTCACGGGAATCGAGGTCGAGGAGATCGAAGCGTTCGAGCACCAGGTGCTGATCCTGCAGCACGCGGCGGAGGCCCAGCGTCGCGCCGCCGAGGAGGACCACGAGCGCCTCGTGCGGGATGTTCGCATCCGCCTGTCCGGTCCGGCGGCCGAGAAGGTTGTCTCCGGGGAAGGATCGCGCCCTGTCCTCGTGGACGAAACGGCGCCCGTCCCGACGTCCCCACCCTGGAGCTTCTGGTTCGGGAGCGACACAACGGCTGAGGAGCGATCCGCGGACCGCGTGGTGCAGGACGTGCGGGGCGCGTTGATCGAGGCTCTGGAGTCTCGAGACGCCGCCGTCGCGGGGCTCGGGGCGGAAGAGTTCGTCACGGTGGCCGTCGACTTTGTCCCGGGTGGCCTCTTCGCATCCCACCGGCGCCCGACCCGCACGCTGATCGTACGCGCGCGCCAGGGGGTCCTCTCGGCGTGCGCCGAGGGCAGGATCACCACGGAGGAGCTGCGCGCTCAGATCGAGGTGATCGAGTACTAACCCCGGGCCGAAAGGGCGTCGAGACGCCCTTCGGGGCCCTCGGGGGCCGGCCGTTGCCCCGGCTCGTGGGCGCTATACTAGCCCTCCGGCCTCGAGCCGGGCGGACGTTTCATGCGCAACGACACCCCCATGCACGGAACCACGATCCTCGCCGTCCGGCACCAGGGCTCCTGCGCCCTTGCCGGCGACGGGCAGGTGACCCTCGGGCAGACGATCGTCAAGCACAAGGCAAAGAAGATCCAGCGGCTGCACGGCGACAAGGTGCTGGCCGGCTTTGCGGGCTCCACCGCCGACGCCATGGCGCTCATCCACCGCTTCGAGGCACGGCTCGACGAGTTCCGTGGCAACCTGCAGAGAGCCGCCGTCGAGCTCGCCAAGGAGTGGCGCACGGAGCGGAGCCTGCGTCGGCTCGAGGCGTTCCTCATCGTGGCGGACCGGGACGCGACGTTTCTTCTCTCCGGCGCCGGGGATGTGATCGCCCCGGACGACGGGATCGTGGCCGTGGGCAGCGGCGGACCGATGGCACTCGCCGCCGCTCGGGCACTGGCTCGACACGGGAGCCTCGACGCCGAGGGAATCGCTCGCGAGGCGATGCTCATCGCCGGCGAGATCTGCGTGTACACGAACGATGCCATCGAAGTGGAGACTCTTTAAGGCATGTCCGTGCTCAGTGTTCCGGACCGGCGGGAGCCCGGCCGCCTCGACACCCTCTCGCCCCGCGAGATCGTGGCCGAGCTCGACCTGTGGGTCGTCGGCCAGGAGGCCGCCAAGCGTGCGGTGGCCATCGCCCTCAGGAACCGCGTCCGGCGCCAGCGTCTTCCGCCTGAGGTCGCCGTCGACATCACCCCGAAGAACATCCTGATGATCGGGCCGACCGGTGTGGGCAAGACCGAGATCGCACGGCGCCTCGCCCAGCTCTCGGGAAGCCCCTTCATCAAGGTCGAGGCCTCGAAGTTCACCGAGGTCGGATACGTGGGACGGGACGTGGAGTCGATGGTCCGCGACCTCGTGGCCGCGGCGGTGGACATGGTCCGACGGGAGAAGCAGGCCGAGGTCAGCGAGAAGGCGGAGGAGCGGGCCGAGGAGCGGCTGCTGGAGCTCCTGCTG
>CAXMOH010000095.1:0-4557 GCA_964194855.1 uncultured Hyphomicrobium sp. | reverse complement strand
CTCACCAAGGGGCTCGAGGCGTTCGTCGACGAGGAGCGCCGGAACAAGGTCCTCGTCCTCGTTTCCGACGGGGAGAATCTGGAGGGCGGCGTCGACGACGCCGTCGCCGCCGCCCGGGAAGCCGGTGTCATCGTGCACACGGTGGGAATCGGAACCGAGGCGGGGGAGCCCGTGCCGGAGTTCGATTCCGAGGGCCGGGCCACGGGATACAAGCGCGACGCCTCGGGCGCGCCGGTGGTCTCGCGCCTCGACACCGCGACGCTCGAGGCGATCGCCAGCGGCACCGGTGGACGCATGTTCCGGCTCACGGCGTCGGACACGAGCCTCGGTGCTCTCGCGTCGGTCATCGAGGGGATGGAGCGCCGGGCCCTGGCTCGCGAATGGTCGTACAGGCGGCGCGAGAGGTATCAGGGGCCCCTGGCCCTCGGTCTCGTGCTCGTGATGGCCGGCCTTCTCCTCCCGCTGCCGCGGCTGCGGGGGACCGGCGAGGTGCGGCGGGCGTCCGCTGCCCTGGTTGCCGTGGCGACGCTTCTCGCGCCCGCGGTCCAGGCCCAGACGGCACCGCCAGGGCCGGACGCACCGTCTCCTGCACCGACCGAGGAGGGAACGACTGCCCAGGAGGGAGGAGCGCTCGACGAGGTCCTCCTGCGGCCACGTCGCCTGACCGAGAAGGGACGCCGGGAGTACCAGGGAGGGAATCACCCCCAGGCCCTCCAGGCGTTCGAGAGCGCCGCTCGCGCCCGCCCCGAGGATCCCGCGATCCGTTTCAACATGGCGGACGGTCTCTACAAGAACGGTCGCTACGAAGAGGCGGCCACGCTGTTTCGCTCTCTGGGCCACGACACGAGCGCGCCCTTCGCCCCGGCAGCTCGCTACAACCTGGGCAACAGCCTGTACCAGGAGCAGGACTACGAGGGGGCCATCAAGGCCTATCGGGATGCCCTGCGTCTCGCTCCAGGTGACGAGGACGCGCGACGCAACCTGGAGCTGGCGCTGCGCCAGCTCCAAGAGCAGCAGGAGCAACGGCAGCGCCAGCAGGGCGAGCAGAACGATCAGGAACAGGACGAGAAGGATCAGCAAAAGGAGGACCAGGAAGGCGAGAACCAGAAGGGCGAGGATCAGAAGAGCCAGGACGAGAAGAGCCAGGGGCAGGAAAAACAGGACCGCGACCAGAGCCAGGACGAAGAAAAGGACAAGAGGTCGGAGCAGCAGCAACAGAGCCCACGGCCGCAGACACCCGAGGAGAGGGAGGACCAGCGCTTTCGCGAGCAGACCGGGATGCCGAAGGAGCGGGCCATGCAGCTCCTCGACGCCCTCCAGGAAAACGAGAAGGCGGAGCAGAAACGGTTGTTGGCGGAGCAGCGGGCCAAGAAGAAGAAAGGCAAGGACTGGTGAGGATGGGGCGCGGCGCGATCGTGGTCGGCGCCCTCGCGACGGCGTTTTGCCTGGGCGCCGTTGCCCAGGCCGCCTCCTATACCGTGCGCTCCACCGTCGACGCCACGCGGATCGGTGTCGAGGACCAGGTCCAGCTGACGATCACCCTCGAGGGCAGCGACGCGCCCGAAGCCGTGGCCCTTCCGACGCTCACCAACCTCGTCGTCGCAGGCGGTCCGTTCCAGTCCACCGAGGTGTCGATCGTGAACGGCCGCATGACCCAGACGCGGAACTGGACCTGGGTGCTCCAGCCACAGGGAGAGGGCCGAGCCGAGGTCGGTCCGGTGACAGCCGGCACCGAAACGGCCCCCGCCCTCGCGGTTGAGGTCGTGCCCGGGCGCCTGCTCAATCGCGACCCGAGCCGCGGGTCCGACCCCTTCGGCCTGGACCCTTTCGGGGATGCCTTCGGCCGTCGCCGGCCGCAACGCCGTCGTGCCACCGACCCCAAGGTTCTCGTGGTGGCCTCCCCCTCCCGGACGACTCTCCGGGTCGGCGAGCCTCTTCTCCTGACCTTTTATCTCTACACCCAGGTGGCCGTGTCCGACCTGAACTTCAAGGACGCCCCACAGTTCACGGGGTTCTGGGCGGAGGAGCTGGAGCGACCGGAGACACGCCCTTCCGGCGAGGCCGCCACGCTGAACGGCGAATCGTATCGACGCTTCCCCATTCTTCGGAAGCTCTTGTTCCCGACCCGGGCCGGCAAGCTCGAGATCCCCGCCGCGACCTTCCGGATCAGCCTGCCCGCTCGCGGCTTTTTCGACAGCGGACGCGCGGTGGAGCGAGCGACGAAGCCCGTGACGGTCACGGTCGAGTCTCTGCCGGAAGCGCCCGGATTCTCCGGCGCGGTCGGGCGGTTCGACGCGAGCGCCACACTCGACCGCGACACCCTGCCCCTGGGAGACGCCGCGATCCTGCGCCTGCGTGTCGAGGGCAGCGGCAACCTGAAGTGGATCGATCGTCCCCCCGCGGTGGCGGTGCCGGGGGCGAAGGTCTACCCTCCCCAGGTCAAGAGCGACTTGAAGGTGACTCCGCAGGGAATTCGCGGATCCCGCACCTGGGAGTTCGTGGTCGTTCCCGAGACCAGCGGATCCCTCGAGGTGCCTTCGGTCTCGTTCCTGTACTTCGACCCGAAGGCAGAGAGGATCGTCGCCGCGGAAACGGACCCTCTGCCCCTGCGTGTCGAGGGCGGGACGGTCGCTCCCGGCGCGCCGGTCGCGCCCGCCGTCGCCCTCGGCGATGGAGGCGCGCTTCCCCTCCGCGCTGACCTCGACCCTCCCCTTCTCGCCCTGCCTCCGCTTGGGGGACGTGCCGTGGCCGTCCTTGCCGCCCTCGTCCTGCTGGGTCACGGGGGGCTCTGGGGTGCAGGGCTCGTCCGAGGCGCGTTTCGCAGGGTGGGTGGCCGCACGACACCCGTGCGCTCGGTGCGTGCGGCGCTTCGGGACATCGAGCGGGCAGGTCAAGTTGGAGTGACCAAGGAGCAGGCCGCCGCGCTTCTCGACAAGGGGCTCCACGAGGCCTTCGGGGACATCGCCGCCGCCGACGAGTCGGAGAGGGCTCGGGTGGTGCGAGCGCTGCTCTCCGAGGTCCACTTCATCCGCTACGCCCCCCAGCTCGGGGACTACTCGGAAACACTCGGTGCCCTGGCGGGCCGAGCCGGGGAGGCGGTGAAGAGATGGGCCTGACCCGGTGGCCCTGCCTGTTGCTCCTGGGCGCTCTCGTCACCGGGGTGCCTGCCCTGGCGGCGGGGCCCTCCGATGAGCGCTTCGACGAGGCCAACGACCTGGTCCTGGCCGGCGACTACCCCAAGGCGATGACCCTCTACAGGGACCTGGCGGCCTCCGGGCACGAGAGCGCCTCGCTCTACTGGAACTGGGCGCAGGCCGCCTCGGCCCGCGGCGCCCAGGGAGAGGCTCTTTGGGCGCTGCTGCGTGCCCGGGAGCTGGAGCCAGGCGACCGCGCGGTGCGTCGGGATGTGGACACGCTGCGTGATTCGATGAACCTCGACCCGGCCGAGATCGCCCCGGAGCCTCTCGCGGGGGCGTCCCGGCTGGCCCGCCGCTACCGCCTCGACTTCATCGCGATCCTCCTCCTGGGCCTCTCGCTTCTCGCTCACGCAGCCCATCGGCTCGGGCCGGCGTCACGTTGGACGGTGCCCGTGGCCTGGGCGGCGCTCACTGTCGGCCTCCTCGCAGCGGCGGCACCCGTGGCGGGGACGTTGGCCCGCTCGACTGGGACCGTCATCCGCCGAGGCGCCCCGCTTCTGGACGCAGCCTCCCCGTCCGCCGAGGCCATCGGAGCCCTGCGGGAGGGAGAAGTCGTGCCCATTCTCGAGCCCAGCGGGGACTGGCTCCGGGTCGAGGACGCCTCCGGCGCGCGGGGATGGGCGCATGTGAGCGATGTCCGTCGCCTCGACACCCCCCCCGGTCCATCGTCAGAGTAGACCCGCTCCTCAGGCGAGGAGCTAAGTGTTTTGAAGAGAATGGTTTGACTCCTCATGTCCGTTTCACTCGCAACCCCGCTTCCGTCCATGGCGTTGAAGGGCCAATGGGCGCAGCTTGCCGGCAGAGGGGGCGGGTGCGAGGGAACGGGCATGGCACAGGAGTTGATGATCGAAACCGGGCCGGCCATAGGCGGTCTCAAGGAGCGTGTGGCCGCATACGAGCGGCGCTTGATTCAGGAAGCGCTCTGGCTGGCTGGTGGAAACCAGAGGCGAGCGGCTGCGGCGCTGGGGTGTCTGCCCACGACGCTGAATGAGAAAATGCGCCGGCTCGGCCTTCGCGGCGAGAGTGACCTGCTCCGTCCCGAGCTTCACTCGGAGGACACCACTCTACAGGATCAGACCGGGAGCATCTGGCACACCGGCTGAGAGGGATTTCCGGGGCGGCCGCCCGGAGGGCGCGTAAGAATCGCTGGATGAGCGCGTCGATCGGCCGCCCCGGTGCCTTCCCGCGCATCATTCCTGGATTGTCGGGCGCGAGGCCTTCCCCGCACCCTCCACCACACTCACCGACCCTCGAATCGGGGCGCTGGCGTGACCCCGAACGCTTATGATGGGGGCAGGCAGGCAAGGTGGTGGCGGAACCCTCTCAGCTCTCGCGCTCGCGCCGGTCCAAGTGGCAGTAC
>CAXMOH010000094.1:0-5084 GCA_964194855.1 uncultured Hyphomicrobium sp. | reverse complement strand
CCCGGGCGACGATCGAGTACGTGGCGACAGGGCGGACCGGAGGGCCGGCGCCAGAGAGGAGGAGGGTCAGGGCGAGGGTGGTCATGGGTTTCTCCTCAATGGAAGTCTTCGACGAGCACGAGCTGGGATTGCGGCCCGTGGGTCTCCTCGAAGCATCCCTTCCGCCGCCTCAGCGAGCTCGACCTCTTCGAGCCGTCCGGCGAGATTCACTGCCCGGCTCGAATGCGGCGGACGGCCTCCTCGGCCTCGGGCCAGGACTCGCGCTTGATCTCCCGCTCGAGAGCGGGCAGGGCCGAGGAGGCGTCGGGGCCGATGGCTCCCAGGGCCTTCACCGCAGCCTGTCGGACGCTCCGATCCCGGTCCTGGAGGGCCGCCGTCAACGCGGGAACCGCCTCTCGAGCGGACGGACCCATGTTCTCCAGGGCCATGACGCACGTCGCCCGAAGCTCGGGGTCGGCACCCTCGAGGGCCGCAGCAAGGGCGGGAACGGCCGCCTGGCCCCGGGCTCCCATGCCCCAGAGTGTGGTGGCGGCGAGAGACCGCTCGGACGGCGTTCCAGCGCGGAGCACCGCAGCCAGGGCCGGAGTCGCGGGGCCTCCCATGGTGATCAGCTCGAGGCGGGCGGCGCCGCTTTTCTGGGGATCCCCGCTCAGCAGATCAGCGACCAGGGGCGCGGGATCCGGTGGGCCCGCTTCTCGTCCACATGCGGCGAGGACCAGGCAGAGCGCAGCCACCGAAAGCAGGGACAACCGCCGCGGGAGGGGGCGCAGCACGGTTCCGCCCTAGAGCTTCACACCCGCGCGGACGTGCTCGGGCTCGACGAGGTAGTCGGCAGCGTACTCGCCGTCGAGGCCCTCGTCGCCCACCCGCTCTATGACCTCCTCGGGGATGCGAATCCGCCGGTAGAACTCCATCCCGGTACCCGCGGGGATGAGCCGGCCCATGATGACGTTTTCCTTCAGACCACGCAGGTGGTCCACCTTGCCGCTGATGGCGGCTTCGGTCAGGACACGGGTCGTCTCCTGGAAGCTCGCGGCCGAGATGAACGAATCGGTGGAGAGGGAGGCCTTGGTGATCCCGAGCAGGAGCGGATGACCGGAGGCGGTCGCGTCCTTCGCGGTGGTCAGTCGGGTGTTCTCGCGCATGAACCGGAAGCGATCGACGATCTCGTCGATGAGGAACGGGCTGTCACCCACTTGCACCACCTTCACCCACCTCATCATCTGCCGGACGATCACCTCGATGTGCTTGTCGTTGATGTTCACGCCCTGGAGGCGGTACACCTCCTGGATCTCGTCCACCAGGTAGCGCTGGAGCTCCTTCTCGCCCCGAACGCGAAGGATGTCGTGGGGATCGATCGGGCCGTCCATCAGCGGCTCCCCGGCTCGAACTCGCTCGCCTTCCTGGACGTTGATGTGGGCGCCCCGAGGCAGCTGGTACTCGCGGGCTTCGCCATCTTCACCGGTGACGAAGATCTTGCGGTACTGCTTCTGCACGTCGCCGTACTTGACGCTTCCGTCGATCTCGGTGATGACGGCGGGCTCCTTGGGGCGCCGCGCCTCGAACAGCTCCACGACCCGGGGAAGACCGCCGGTGATGTCCTTGGTCTTCGCGGTCTCCCGTGGGATCTTCGCCAGCACGTCGCCGGCGGCCACCTTGGCCGAATCGTCCACCATCAAGTGGGCGCCCGACGGCAAAAGATACTTGCGGATGATCTTGCCCTTCTCATCCCGGATCTCAACTCGCGGCTGCTTCTTCTCGTCGGGAGACTCGATGATGACGAGTGCGGACATGCCGGTGTTCTCGTCCACCTGCTCGTGCACCGTGTGCCCTTCGATGACGTCCTTGAACGTGACCTTGCCGTGCTCCTCGGTCATGATCGTGAACGAGTAGGGATCCCACTCGACCAGGAGCTGCCCCTGCTTCACCTCAGATCCATCCGCGAGCTTGAGGCGGGCGCCGTAGACGACGGCGTGGCGCTCGCGCTCGCGTCCTTTCTGGTCCTGGATGATGAGGGCGCCGGAGCGGTTCATCACGATGAGGTCGCCCTTCTTGTCCCGGACCGTGGTGAGGTTGTGGAACTTCGCCGTACCGGCGTTCTTCGACTCGAGGGTCGTCTGCTGTGTCGCGTGGCTGGCAGTGCCGCCGATGTGAAAGGTCCGCATGGTGAGCTGGGTCCCGGGCTCGCCGATCGACTGCGCGGCGATGACTCCCACCGCGAGGCCCATCTCCACCAGCCGGCCGGTGGCCAGGTCTCGCCCGTAGCACAGCGCGCAGACGCCACGGTCGGACTCGCAGGTCAGCACGGAGCGGATCCGAACCTTGTCGATGCCGGCGGACTGGATCTCGTTGGCCGTCTCCTCGCCGATCTCCTCGTTGGCCTTCACGAGCGTGCCGCCCTCGATCGGATCCTTGACATTCTCGAGACTGACGCGGCCGATGATGCGGTCGCGGAGCGGCTCGATCACCTCACCGGATTCGATGATGGGCCGGATGTCGATTCCCGCGACGGTTCCGCAGTCGTGCTCGGAGATGATCACGTCCTGGCTCACGTCCACGAGGCGTCGGGTGAGGTAGCCGGAGTCGGCGGTCTTGAGCGCGGTGTCGGCCAGGCCCTTGCGCGCGCCGTGGGTCGAGGTGAAGTACTGGAGAACGGTGAGGCCCTCCCGGAAGTTCGAGGTGATCGGGTTCTCGATGATCTCTCCGGACGGCTTGGCCATGAGGCCGCGCATGCCCGCGAGCTGGCGGATCTGCTGCTTGGAGCCCCGGGCGCCGGAGTCGGCCATGATGTAGATCGGGTTGAACTGCCCGCCTTTCTTGTCCGTCTCCTCCATCTCCGTGAACATGGCATCGGCGACCTTCTCGGTCACCGCGGACCAGATCGAGATGACCTTGTTGTAACGCTCGCCGTTGGTGATCGCCCCGTCGAGGTACTGCCTCTCGACCTCGATCACGCCCTTCTGGGCGCCCTTGACCAGCTTGCCCTTGACCTCGGGAATGATGAGGTCGTCGATGCCGATGGAGATCCCGGCCTTCGTGGCATACAGGAAGCCCAGGTCCTTGATGGTGTCGAGCATCCGGACGGTGTTCTTCTGGTCCAGGCGCAGGTAGCAGTACTGGACGAGCTGCTGCAGGCCCTTCTTCCGGAGCACACCGTTTATGAACGGGGTCCCCTCGGGAAGCGCATCGTTGAAGATCACCCGCCCGACCGTGGTGCTGATCACTTGTCGGTCCACCTTCTGCGGCTCGGTGTGCATCACGTCCTGGTCGTCGAAGACGGTGGTCAGGTCGATGAGCTCACCGGTGTGGAGCAGCCGGATGGGCGTGAGGGTCTCGACCTCGCCGTGGTGGAGAGCGATCAGAACGTCCTCGGGGCAGGCGAAGGCTCGGCCCTCTCCCTTGCTGCCTTTCTTCTCCTTCGTGAGGTAGAAGCAGCCCAGGACGATGTCCTGGCTGGGAACGGTGATCGGCTGTCCGTTCGCGGGGGAGAGGATGTTGTTCGAGGACAGCATGAGAACCGTGGCCTCGATCTGCGCCTCCGGCGACAGCGGCACGTGCACCGCCATCTGGTCCCCATCGAAGTCGGCGTTGAAGGCGGTACACACCAGGGGGTGGATCTTGATCGCCTTGCCCTCGACGAGAGTGGGCTCGAACGCCTGGATCCCCAGACGATGGAGGGTCGGTGCGCGGTTCAGCAGCACCGGATGCTCCTTGATGACCTCCTCCAGGAAGTCCCAGACCTCGGGTCGCTGCTGCTCCACCATCTCTTTGGCAGCCTTGATCGTGGTGACGAGGCCCTCTTTCTCGAGCTTGTTGTAGATGAAGGGCTTGAAGAGCTCCAGGGCCATCTTCTTCGGCAGGCCGCACTGGTGCAGGCGCAGCTCGGGCCCGACGACGATGACGGAGCGCCCCGAGTAGTCGACGCGCTTGCCGAGCAGGTTCTGACGGAAGCGACCCTGTTTTCCCTTGAGGGTGTCGGAGAGCGACTTGAGCGGCCGGTTGTTGGCTCCCCGCAGGACCCGGCCCCGACGCCCGTTGTCGAACAGCGCGTCCACGGCCTCCTGCAGCATCCGCTTCTCGTTGCGGACGATCACGTCGGGGGCACGGAGCTCGATGAGCTTCTTCAGACGGTTGTTGCGATTGATCACACGCCGATAGAGGTCGTTGAGGTCGGAGGTGGCGAAGCGACCGCCGTCGAGGGGCACGAGGGGCCGAAGCTCCGGCGGGATCACCGGTATCGCATCGAGGATCATCCACTCGGGCTTGTTCCCGCTCTTCCGGAAGGCCTCGACCACCTTGAGCCGCTTGGCGAACTTGACCTTCTTCTGGACCGATGTCTCGGTCTTCATCTTCTCGCGCAGGTCGAGGCCTTCCTCCTCGACGTCGACGCGCTTGAGGAGCTCCTTGATGGCTTCCGCACCCATGGCGCACCGCAGCCGGGGGTGCTTTTCGCGCAGCTGACGATAGCGCTCGTCGGAGAGCAGCTCGTGTTGCTTGACCTCGGGGCAGTCGCCCACGTCGATGACCACGTACGACTCGAAGTACAGGATCCGCTCGAGGTCACGCAAGGAGATGTCGAGGATGTGCCCGATCCGGCTCGGGAGGCCCTTGAAGAACCACACGTGGCTGACCGGGCATGCCAGCTCGATGTGACCCATGCGCTCTCGTCGAACCTTGGACTGGGTGACCTCGACCCCGCACTTGTCGCAGATCACGCCCCGGTGCTTCATGCGCTTGTACTTGCCGCAGAGGCACTCCCAGTCGGTGATCGGGCCGAAGATCTTCGCGCAGAAGAGCCCGTCGCGCTCCGGCTTAAAGCTCCGATAGTTGATGGTCTCCGGCTTTGTGACCTCGCCGTCCGACCAGGACCGGATCTTCTCCGGGCTCGCCAGCCTAATGCGGATCGCGTCGAAGTCGAGCATAGACCGGCCCGGCTCCAGGTTCGGCCTCATCGGAATCATCACGCTCATTGCTTACCTCAGTGCTTCGTCTTGATCAGCTCGACGTCGAGACACAGGCTCTGCAGCTCCCGGATCAGCACGTTGAAGCTCTCGGGGATGCCCGGGTTGTAGGTGGTGTCGCCC
>CAXMOH010000093.1:0-5974 GCA_964194855.1 uncultured Hyphomicrobium sp. | reverse complement strand
CCCGGTAATACCGCGCCAGGCCGGCCAGGAGGGACGGCTCGAGATCCGATGGCGTGGCCAGCCGGAGACCGCGCTCGGCGAGAGCGGGCAGGATCCTCTCGTGCAGCTCCTCGTAGAGCTCGTCCACCATGGTGTGCGCGCGCTCGGAGATGTTCCTGAGCTGCTGGGCGGGAGTCAGCCCGGCGAGATCGGGAGCCGTGTCGCCTTCGGCGAGGGCGTTCTTGAGGGCGGCCACGCGCACCATGAAGAACTCGTCGAAGTTGCTGGCGACGATCCCGGCGAACTTGAGCCGCTCGAGCAGCGGAGTCGAAGCGTCCCGGGCCTCCTCGAGCACCCGTCGATTGAACTCGAGCCAGCTCATCTCGCGGTTCAGGAAGAGCTCGGGCTCGCGGCGGCGCGGTTTCTTCTTCACGAGCGTGTCCCGGCTTCGCGGAAGGTGACCTTGCGGCCGAAGACCTCGGTGAGGAGGTCGGCCCGCGCCAGGGCGGCCAGGCGCTCGATCGTCATGTCGCCGGCGCCATGGACCTCGAGCACCCAGTGGTCGCCCTCGTGCAGGAGGCGGACGTCGCGGATCTTCTGCAGGTGGTCGGCGTCCAGGGCGTTGGCGACCCGCAGGATGGCCGCCAGTTTGCTCACCACGATCCTGGCCTCGCTGTCCAGCGCCATGTAGGGCTGGTGCGACTTGTTGGGTGCGGCTCGACGGTGGTACCGGGCGACGTTGGAGATGATCGCCATGTCCTCGCGACTCAGGCCGAAGATCTCGGCGGCCGAGAGGACGTACTGGGCGTGCTTGTGGTGGCCTCTGAGGCTCACGAACGCCCCGATGTCGTGGAGCAGCGCCGCGACCTCGAGGAGGAGTCGGGCCCGCCCGCCGAGTCCGTGCTCCGCATGGAGCTGGTCGAAGAGCACGGTGGACAGGTGAGCCACGTTGGCGGCGTGGGAGGCGTCGTAGCGGTATTTCTCGCCGAGCGCAGCGGCCGAGGCGAGGACCTGACGAGAGAAGTCCTCGATGCCGTGGCCCTCATCGGTGCGCACCATGTCCAGGAGGAGCCCGTCCCGCAGGGTGGCCCGGGGCACGATCACCTGGGTGGCCTGGGTCTCGTGGAGCAGCTCCCGGTACACGAGCAGCGCCGGCGCCAGCGTCTCGACCCTCACCAGTGGAAGCCGGTGGCGCTCGACGAGCTGCTCGTCGTCCAGGGCCACCGTCTCCTCGCAAAACTCCAGGAAACGCTCGCGGTCGATGGTCCGAACCTCCGCGCTCGAGGCTTCGCCTTCGGTCTCGTCCGCGATGAAGCGGGCGTCGCCGCCCAGGGCGATGCAGCGCCGCGCCTCCCGAAGCGGCATCTCCCGCCGGATGTCTTTCACGATGTTCTGCACGTGACGTCGAAAAAGTCGCACACGCTGCTCGTGGCTCCCGTGCCAGGAGGCCAGGTTCTGGCGCATCCGAATGGCCCCCAGGGCGTACGTCCCGGAGTAGATCGGCTCTCCCTTGCGGAGGAAGGAGATGTCCGCGCTGCCCCCGCCGACCTCCACCAGCAGGGAGTCGCCCACGGCCAGCGTCTCGTCGCCCTGGAGCGCCTCGCGAACCGCCATGTAGGTGAGGCGGTTCTCCTCCGAGCCGTCGATGACCTCCACGCCGATCCCGGTACGCAGCCGCACCCGATCGAGGAACGTGTCGCGGTTGACCGCCTCGCGCACGGCGCTGGTGGCCACGGCGCGGTAGCGCACGACGCCGTAGGAGTCCATGATCCGGCGGAAGCCCTCCAGGGCCCGGAGCGCCGCTTCGATGGCGGAAGCTCCCAGGCGGCCTCCGCCGAAGGCGTCCTTTCCCAGCGCGACAGCCCGCGAGGCCTCCTCGAGGACTCGCAGGGGCTCCCCGGGAGGCTTCTCGGCCACCACGAGCCGCAGCGCGCTCGCCCCCATGTCCAGGACCGCCATGGGCCGGGAGGACGCCTCGGAGTCCTCGTCCCGCAGGGGCGCAGGCACCGGCTTGGCACGGGCAAGGGTGCGGTCCGGGGCCGGGGGCGAAGGTGGTGTCGTCGGGGCCATGGCAGGAGGCGAATTCCCATTTTAGCCCCATCCCGAAGCCACCGTCATTCGGCCGTGGTATTCTCTCCGCCCTCGTCAGGATCATCACAAATGGCCCCCACCAAGGCTGGACAGGACGGTGCCGCGCTCTTTCGAGAGCGGGTCCGCCGCGTCTTCCGGGAGTTTCCCGGCGCCCTCGCCGGCGAGGAGGAGCCTGTCCACCAGGTCCGCGTGGCCGGCCGGCGGCTCCGGGTTGCCCTGCCGCTGCTGGCCCACAAGGCGAAAGGCCGACGGCTCAAGCGGGCAAGACGCATCCTGAACGAGCTGACCCGCGCGGCGGGCACCGGGCGGGATCTCGACGTGATGGTGCGGCTCTACGAGACGCGACTCGGCGACCTCGAGACGCCGTCGGCCGAGCAGCGGCGAATCCTCCGGCGGATGAGAGCCGCGCGGTCGCGGAGCCGGGCCAGGCTGGCCGACGGCATCCTCGACCTGGACATCGACCGCCTGCGCCGTGACCTTCGCCGGATCCGGGCCCGGGGAACGGCCGACACGGCCACCATCCTCCGGCGGACCCGGGCGGTGCGCGAGCGGCAAGGCGCGATCCTCCTCCGACGACTCGCGTCCATCGGCAACCGCTACGACCCCGAGGCGCTCCACGCCCTCAGGCGCCGAGCGCGCCTTTTGCGCTATACGGCCGACGTGGACGACATCGTGAGCGGCGCGGAGTCGGGAACAGGCGACACCTGGAAGGCGCTTCAGGACGCGATCGGGGCCCTCCACGACGCCCACGTTCTCGCGGGCTGGCTCGAGAGGCAGGCGCGACGGGCCGCTGGCCGCGGCGAGCGGAATCTGGCCACGGCCGCCAGGACCGAGCAGGCCGGCTTCGAGACCGAGAGCCGGCGGCTCCACCGGAGGCTGCTGGCGGCGAGGCCCGGGGAGATGGCCGCGCGGGTACTGGGAATCGAGATTCCCCACAAGAAGCCGGGCGACGTGGGGACGGCACGCTCCTCATCCTCGACCGGCACCCGAGCCCCGTTCCGCTCGGCACCCCGGACCTACCCGACGTCGACGGCCGTCTGAGGCCGCTCCTCATCCTCAAACGGAGCGCCCGTCACGACCGAACGTCACCCTGAGCTCGTCTCCGGGCCCGAGATCCCGGGCCGGAGCGACATCCCGAGTCCCGAAGCCCGTCAGCGTCACCCGGGCGAGGGCGAGCGTCCCTTCCAGGACCCGCAGCGAGAGCACCCGTGAGTCTGGCCCGCCGGCCTGAGTCGAGTCGCCCCAGGCGTAGCCACTCGACCAGAAGACGCGACCCCGGCGCGGACCCACGGTGAGGGTCCTGGTGACAGCTGAGTAGCGGAATCCGGTCCAGGCCAGCACGGCGGCCCAGCTGGCCATTGCCCGGGCGTAGTGGTGTCCGCACTCCGCCTCGTCGAAGGGGTTGCGCCGGCGACCGTCATAGCGCTCGCGGACGCGCCGAACGCTTTCGAGCCCTTCGTCGGTCATTCCCTCGTAGAGCATCCCCACTGCGGCGGTGTATTCGAAGCCGGTCATCGCCTCTGTGAAATAGGGGAACGGGTTGCGCGGTCGATCTTCGGGATAGCCGGCCATGAGCAGGGCCGACTCCGAGCCCAGCGCGAACGATCGCATGCTGTTGAAGTGGCTGCTCAGATCGCTCCGCAGGTTGTACTCGAGGATGCTCTCGAGACTTCGTCGCACGTTCTTCGGATCGACGAGGTGCCCGAGGCCGCACACGTGGGCCAGGAACTGACCGACGAGCTGGTCGACGAGGCAACCCGAGCCGAGCTGATACTCAGGGCGGGTGACGTCCTTCGCCCCCATGCCCACGAGCAGGCTGGGCGCCACTTCGGACGGGTCTCGAGGGGCCCGGACCTCGTGCTCGTAGTAGCGGCCGTTGAAGAGGTGGGCGTCGAGCCAGGCGCTCCCGCTTTCGAAGAGGGCGTGGCACGTCTCGGCGAAGGCGCCCTCACCCAGGTAGCGCGCCATCTCCTCGGCTGCTCGCAGGGCGGCGAGATACCAGATGCCCATCTGCGGGTTGGGGCCGTAGTACTCGACGTCCATCGTGTTGTGCTGGCACCCCTCCATCACCCCGTCGCGGTCCGCGTCCCACCCCCCGTCGATCCAGCAGAACTCCACCGCCTTCTTGACGCTGGGCCAGAGCCGCCGAAGCAGCGCCTCGTCTCCCGAGAGCTGCCAATCGCGATACATCTTGACGATGCACCCCATCTGCCCGTCGGCAGCGGCCTTGCCGAACTCCTGGCCGCGGTCGAGCGGCAGGGCGACCCGGAAGCTCATGAGCCCGTTCTCGGCTGTTGCGAAGCCGAACTCGACCTCCCGCATGCCGAGGGCCAGCGATCCGAACAGATAGGGCGTCGCCTGCTCGTAGTTCCAAACGTGGGTGCACGACCCGTGGCAGCACCCCTTCTGGGTGGCGCTGCCCTCGAACCCGAAGAAACGGCCGTCCGGGGTTCGGAAGCAGGTCTGGGTCCGGAGGGTGCTGACGTTGAAGAGGGCGGCCTCCTTCACCTCTTCGGGCATGTCGCTCGCGCAGAAAGTGGACACGAACTGCACCGTCCGCCGCTTCAACTCGGCCAGGCGCGGCACCGTCTGCTCCGCCACATCCCAGGCGTCGCGGTAGAGCGTCGTGTAGTGGTTTCCGATGAGATCGTCGTCGGTCTCTCGCGGCGTCCAGGTGTAGCGGTTTGGGAAATGCCAGGTGAGAAGGAAGCGCACCTCCCGCCTCTCGCCGGGCGGCACCTCCACCGACACCGCCAGGGAGGCCACCGGCTTGTCCAGCGATTCGGGTCGCTCGCGCTCGTCGAGTCGGCCGTCCGCGCCGAAGTCGTCCCAGAAGTCGAGGATGGGGAAGCCCCACTCCTGTCTCGCCCACGAGGTCCTGTGCGTGAGGCCTTCGGAGGCCGTGGTCACCAGAGCGATCGTGCCCCAGGCCGGAGACCGCTCGTCGACGCCGGGCGAGTCGAGGAAGAGGCCCTGGCAGACCCCGCCTTGACGGAACGTGTTTCGGTTCCCCGACGCACCGGTGGGAAACAGATCGCCCTTCCAGTCCCGGTCCTTCTCGAAACCGTCGATGCCCACGAAGTTCGGCAGCGTCCCGCAGACCGACGCCCTCACCGCCCGGTCGCCGGGGTTGTGCAACTCGTACGAGAGGATCGCGGTGGGAATGCCGCTCGCGTCCGGGTCGGCCGGGACGAGAGGGTTGAACGCCTTGATGTCGACGTCGAGGGGGACGTCCTCGTCTCGGAGCATCACACGCCCGAACGGGTACGCGGTGGCGAAGGAGCACCGACGAAAGCGGGGCAGGCCCGCGTTTGGCGCCACCGCGCCGTGAGAGCCGAAGAACTCCGAGGACTCGAGAGGGCCCTCCAGGATCCGGCACACGGGCGGCTGACTCGACGCCCGGGCAAAGAGGGCGAAGAAGGGACGCGCGCCGCCACCCGAGGGGACGAAGCCCTTCGCCGGACGGTTCATGATCTCCCAGTCCCGGAGATCCCCCCGGCCCCCCAGCGAGACCGTCCCCGTGCCGATCCCCCCGAGAGGGAGGGCGATGCGTGCGAGGTGGTCCTGGGGGTAGTGACGCAGGCTGGGCCAGTCCGAATCGCCGAGCAGGGCGGCGACCTCCTCCCTACGAGGGGCGCCCGGGGGGTCGACGGCGGCCGCCCGTGTGGCCGGCGCACCCAGTAGGCCCGCCGCCCCGACCCCGGCGACCTTCACGAAGTTGCGACGGGTCGTCCCGTCCGCTTTCTTGCCCACGGGTCACTCCTTCCCATCGAGGTCCGCCCCTCGGGGTCGCTCTGAACGTCGCCTCGACGTCCAGCCGCTGGATAATGGAGTGTCCGGCTCTGGCGCGGCCCCGGAGGAGGAGCAGTGATGGTGACACAGGCGAGGGAGAAGAAACGGGTGC
>CAXMOH010000092.1:0-12180 GCA_964194855.1 uncultured Hyphomicrobium sp. | reverse complement strand
GTGGAGCTCCTGTTCACCAGTGTGGCGATCAAGCCCGGGGCCCCCCTGGTGTTCGGGAAGCGGGGCGAGACCCTGGTGTTCGGGCTCCCGGGCAACCCGGTCTCCGCCCAGGTCACGTTCGAGGTCTTCGTGCGCGCGGCTCTCATGAAGATGCAGGGAGCCCGGAGCATCTCCCGCCCGTGGGTCGAGGTCGAGCTTCTCGCTCCGTTGAAGAACCGCTCGGGACGAAGGGCCCACGTTCCCGCCCGGGTCCGCTTCGAGAACGGCCGGCTCGTGGCCCTCCCGGTCCGCTCGATGGGATCGGGCGATCTGGTCGCTCACGCTCGGGCCAACGCGCTCGTGGCGCTCGATGCCGAGAGAACAAGGACCGAAGCCGGAGAGACGGCCCCGGCGCTTCTGCTGGACGGCTTCATGGAGGACGACGGTGCCCCAATCAAAACGCCGTGAGCAGCTGAGCCACGTGGATTCCGACGGCAAGGCGCGGATGGTGGATGTGTCCGAAAAGCCGGTGACCGCCCGGGAGGCGGTGGCTCGAGGCCGGATCACCATCGCCGCCGCGGCCATGCGCCGCGTGCGAGAGGGTCACCTCGAGAAGGGCGCGGTGGTCGAAGCGGCGCGCCTTGCCGGCATACTCGCGGCCAAGAAGACGGCCGACGTGATCCCGCTGTGTCACCCGCTGCCGCTCACACACGTCGACGTGGACCTCCGCCCCAGGCGGGACGGCTTCGCCATCGAAGCACGGGTGAGGACCGACGCCCGAACCGGGGCGGAGATGGAGGCGTTGCACGCGGTGGCGGTGGCGGCGCTCACCGTCTACGATATGGTCAAGGCCGTGGACAAGGCCATGACGATCGGTCCCATCGAGCTCGTGCGAAAGTCCGGAGGCCAAAGCGGCACGTGGCGCCGGGGGCGAGAGAGGACACCTCGGCGGAAGCCGCGAGAGGCCTCCACCAGGTCGCCCCGATGATGCTCGCCGCTCGGACGGACCCATGGTTGCGGATCCGGGCGCTGGGTTATGATTTCCCTTCGGAGGTTTCGCTCATGGCCGTCTGCCCCGATTGCGAAGCCGATGTCGAGATGGACGAATACGACATCGACAAGGGGGAGATCATCAGTTGTCCCGAGTGCGGGGTGGAGCTGGAGGTGCTGGGCCTGGCCCCTCTCGAGCTGGACCTCGCGCCCCAGGACGCCGAGGAGTGGCAGGAGTGACCCCCAAAGTGAAGACGAGGACGAAGGCGGCGGAGTCGACGGCCCTTCAGGCCCGCCTCGAGGAGATCCTCACCGAGATGGGCTCCGTGATCGTCGCCTACTCCGGCGGCGTCGACAGCGCCTGCCTGGCCGTCGTGGCTCATCGGGTGCTGGGCGGGCGGGCTCTTGCCGTCACGGCCGACTCGGAATCGCTCGCGGCGTCTCAGCGCGAGCAGGCCCTGGACGTGGCTGGCCGTTTCGGCTTCGCCCACAGGTTGATCCGCACCCGGGAGCTCGACGACCCCCTCTACGTCCGCAACGCCCCGGACCGCTGCTACCACTGCAAGAGCGAGCTGTTCCGCCAGCTCCTCCCCCTGGCGTCGGCCGAAGGGTTCGCCCATGTCGCCTACGGGTTGATCGTGGACGACCTCTCCGACTTCCGCCCGGGCCACCGGGCGGCGCGGGAGGCCGGCGTGCGGGCACCCCTGGCCGAGGCCGGGCTCGGCAAGGGCCATGTCCGCTCCCTCTCCCGCGATCTGGGTTTGCCGACCTGGGACCTGCCGTCTTCGCCATGTCTCGCGTCGCGCCTTCCCTACGGCACGGCGGTGACCCCGGAGGCGCTCGGCCGCGTCGACCGGGCGGAGGCGGGGCTGCGCCGTCTGGGCTTCCGTGAGCTGCGCGTCCGCCACCTCGGGGACGGGGCCCGGGTGGAGATCGCCACAGACGAGATGTCGAGGCTCGAGGCGCCGGGGGTCCGCCACGCGGCCGAGGCCGCGGTGCTGGCGGCGGGCTATGGCGCGGTCGAGATCGACCCCGAGGGGTACCGCCGAGGCCGGCTGAATGAGGCCCTGGGGATGCGGGTGGTCGGGAACGGCCCGACCAGTATATGATCTGGCGCGTCGCGCCAAAGATGGGTGCGGCCGGAAGGCTAGGAGACCGTTGGTGGAAGTAGGTCTCGGGATGCCCGAGATAGTGCTCGTTTTCTTCGTCATCGTCCTGATCTTTGGCGCCAGCCGGCTGCCTGAGCTCGGCCGACCAACCACATTCGGGGACCCTCTCCGCTTCGCGGCAGGGTCGCCCGGCGCAGAGGGGGTTCACTCATGAAGCAAACGGCCATCATCCTCACGCTGGCCGCCGCGGTCAGCTTTGTGGCGTGCGGCAAGAAACCGCCGCCCGCGCCACCACCGCCGCCCCCAGTGGCGCCGGCGCCGCCTCCACCGGCACCCCCGCCTCCGAAGCCCGAGGTGAAGCCCCAGGTGGACGAGTACTCTCGCCTCAAGTCGATGGACTCGGACGAGATCGACCGCCTCGGCCTGTTGCAAGAGGTCTATTTCGATCTGGACAAGTCCGACATCCGCGAGGCGGATCGCGCCAACCTGTCGAAGAACGCCGAAGCCCTGAAGAAGTTCGACTTCCTGCGGGTGACGGTCGAGGGCCACTGCGACGAGCGGGGCTCGGTGGAGTACAACCTGGCCCTCGGTGAGCGTCGGGCCCGGGCCGCCTTCGACTACCTGGTGTCTCTCGGCGTTCCGGCGGACCGGTTGCGGACCGTGTCCTACGGCAAAGAGGTCCCGGTTTGCAGCGCTTCCACCGAGGAGTGCTGGCAGAGGAACCGCCGGGCCAAGTTCACGGTCTCCGGCAAGACGCAGTAGCCGGAAACACACAGGGCGGGTCACCCGACCCGAGAGTGCGGGGGCGTCGCGTCGAGCGGCGCTCCCGCAGTTGACACCCCTCCGCCCTTGCCGTCTAATTGCTTGTCCGGAGGGGACTTGGCTGTCCGCGCACGACGATGAGCGAGCCGACTGACCCGGGCAAGCCTGCGTCTTCGGACCTCACGGGTCGGGTCGACAAGTACGAGATCACCGGCAAGCTCGGCAAGGGCGCCATGGGCCAGGTGTACAAGGCCCACGACACCGTCCTCGACCGCCACGTGGCGCTCAAGGTCATGGCGGCCCAGATCGCCGACGACGTGGAGCTGAAGGAGCGCTTCGAGCGCGAGGCCCGCGCGGTCGCCAAGATGACGCACCCCAACGTCGTGATGGTCTTCGACCTGGGCAGTCTTCCCGACGGCTCACCCTACATCGCCATGGAGTTCCTGGACGGCCAGGACCTCCAGAAGGCGGTCCGCAAGCCGCCGCCGATGAGCACCGAGCGGAAGGTGCAGATCATCGTTCAGGTCCTGATGGGGCTGGACCACGCGCACCAGCAGGGCATCGTCCACCGGGACATCAAGCCTGCCAACGTCTTCATCCAGCAGGACGACACGGTGAAGATCATGGACTTCGGGGTGGCTCGGCTGACCAGCGCCTCGATGACGGGCACGGGGAACATCGTCGGGACCGCCGACTACATGTCCCCCGAGCAGGTCCAGGGCCAGAAGGTCGACGGCCGCAGCGACCTGTTCAGCGTCGGCTGCCTGCTCTACGAGCTGGTCACCGGCCGCCGTCCCTTTCACGCCGACAACCTCATGGCGATCTTCTACAAGATCACCCACGACGGCGCGAACTTCGACCTCATCCCGTCCGGTCCCGAGAACGACGCGCTCCTGCCCATGCTGAAGAAGGCACTCTCGCGGAGCATCGACGAGCGGTACCAGACGGCCGCCGAGTTCGCCATCGACCTGCGCCAGTGGCTCAAGGCCCACGGAACGTCGGCAGCCTCTCAGCACGTGCTCGAGTCGCTGGTGGATCTCGAGGCGCCGACGCACATGCCTCAGCCCATGACCGATCCCGGTAGGAGGCCCCTCGCCGACGGCACCGTGGACCTCCAGCAGCCAGGGGTGCCCGGCCGTGGAACCCCGGGTCCCACCCAGGTCGGCGGGCCCACGGTCGTCGAGGCCCCTGGGAGGCCTGCCGCCCGCCCCAGGGCCCGCCCCACCGGGCGCCCGGCTCCGCCCGTGGCGCGACGTCGCGCGCGCCCGGCCCCGCGCCGGAACCCCATGCCCCTCGTGGGCCTCGCGGCGGTGGCCGTCGCGGCCCTCGGGGGAGGCGCCTACTACTACTTCACGGTTCTTCAGCCCCAGGCCACGACGACGCCCTCGACCCTGGCCAGCCCGCCCCCGACTCTGGCGCCTGTCGCCACCGCGGAGCCCACGCCAGCGCCTCCCCCGGTGACGGCGGCCCCCCAGCCCACGTTCGCCCCTCCGGAAGGCAAGGCCGCCGCCTCGGTCAAGGCCGCTGAGACCGCCTTCAACCGGGGCCAGTACGGCCGCGCAGTCGCCAGCGCCCAGAAGGCGCTGGGCGAGGACCCGTCGAATGCGACGGCGCGGCAGATCCTCGAGAAAGCCGAGAACGGACAAAAGGCCGCGTCTCGCGTCAAGGCGGGTCAGGCCGCGCTCTCCCGAGGGGACTTCGACGCCGCAGAGCGGGAGGCCCAGGCCGCCGGCGGGCTGGCGCCCTGGGACACGTCCGTGGCCGAGCTGCGCCGCCGGATCGACGCCGGGAGGCTCGAGGCCGAGCGTGCGGCGCAGGCTCAGGCAAACCAGGCCAGAACGGCACGGGTCAACGAGCTTCTGAACGCGGGCAAGGCGGCCCTCGCCGCGAAGGAATACGACAAGGCCATCCAGGCCTACGACGAGGCCCTCGCGCTCGATCCCAGCAGCACCGCCGCCCGGACCGGACAGGCCGGGGCGAGCAGCGCCAAGGCCGTGGCCGAGGCCGTGGCCTCGGGCGGCAGCCAGGCGCGCCCCGCCCACGCCTTCGTGATGGGACGTTCGGTGGCCAAGGCTTCCAGGGTCGACACGGGCTCGACGCCCCCGGGCTTCGAGACGACCCCCGAGGTCGACGTCCAGCTGGGCAGCCAGGCAGCGACGCTCCCCGGCCAAATGGTCATCGAGGCCTCGCCCGCCGCCCCGCAGCCCGGCCAGTCGTATTCGATATCCGCATACCTGGTGAACGAGGGCGCCCAGCCCATCCAGCTCGAGCAACTGGTGGTGACGACGACCATCGACGGCCAGAAACGGCAGGGCCCCGTCCCGCCACGGGCCTCCGCTGTCGCACCGCACCAGCGCGCGCTCATCTTCCAGCTTCGTCCCCAGGTGTGGAAGCAGGGGACGGCGTCGTGGGAGATGGAGATCGTGGCCTTCACCTCCCGGAACGACACGTACACCAACACCCTCACCTGGAAGTGAGGGCCACTCCCCGGTAGAATCAGAGCTAGGAGTCCCTCGTCGGAGGTCCTGATGCGAAAGCTCTTTCCGGTGCCGGCGCTCGTACTCGTTCTCCAGGCGTCGTCTGCCCTCGCCAACACTCCACCGACCGTGGAGCATCAGCCGGCGGCGTGTACGGTCCCCGACAAGGCGCTTTCTCTCTGCGCTGCAGTCAGCGACGACGGAACCGTGGCGGTGACCCGCCTCTACTTCCGCAAGGCCGGCGAGCGGTACTACAGCTTCGTCGACATGGTCTTCACCGGCATCGACTATTGCGGCACGCTGCCGGCCCCGAAGGAAGGCAAGGCGAAGGCCATCGAGTACTACATACAGGCGGTCGACGACGGCTACGAGCCCACCCGGACGAGCACCTTCCTGCTGCAGGTGGAGCCCGAGGAGATCTGCGAGTTCGCGCCCGTCGAGCGAGACGAGGCCCGCGCGTCGTCGATCCGGGTGTTTGCCACCAGCCGCAAGCAGGGCAAGAAGCTCGACGGGAGCTTTCTCCGGGCGGGCGTCACGTTTGTTCCGTCCAGGAAGTAGCCTCACCGCTCTTCTTCTCCTCCTGCTTCTCGGGGCCCCGTGTGTCCGGGCCGCCCTCGAGGTGACGGGAGAGGTCGTGGCTCGCTCGCCGCGACTCGAAGTGCGCGTGGTCATCGCCAATCCCGGGGACGAGCCGGCCGTTCCCCTCGATGTCGTTGGCGAGCTCTTCGGCCAGCATGCCGAGGCCCGGGTGGTCCGGGGGGTGCCGGCTGGCGGAGAGGCCGCGGTCATCCTGGGCTTCGACGGCGCAGAAGCACGGCCCGGGCTGCACGCCCTGACACTCCTCCTCGAGCACCCCGTCGGGGGTGGCTCCGATGCCGTCGGCAATCGGCCCGTCGAGAGCCAGCGCGCCTTCCTGCCCCTCACGATCGGGCCCGCCCCCGCTCCGGCGGTGACGCTCGAGGTCGAGTGCGGCGCAGGCGGCGAGGACGCCGACTGCGTGGCCCTCATCGACGTGCAGGGCGAGGTCCGAGTGCTCCTCTCCAGCGCCGACGGCGAGGCTCACGAGGTGAGCGTCCGGGCGCTCACCGCTCGCGGCGTGCGCCCGGCGTCGGGCCCGGTGGTGACGGAGGTCCCGGCGAGGGGAGCTGTCTCGGTTGGGGTTCCTCTTGCCCGAGCCGGAGCCCCCCGGGGCTCCCGACACGGGGTGCTCGTCCTGGTCGAGATGTCCGCCGAGACGCCCGCCGAGGCCCTGGCGCAGACCGCCGTCGCCAGCGCCGTCGTGGAGATTGCGCCGGACCCCTCCCTCCTGCCCCGGCTTCGTTTCCCTCTCCTGGGGCTCGGCCTGGCTCTGCTTGCCGTGGCGGCCGTCGTCGAGTGGCGGCAGAAGCGTGTCAGCCCAGTCGGCCCGTCTCCCAGCGGAGGCCCAGCGCCATGATCCGCTCGAGGAGAGGGCCGTAGTCGAGACCCGCCTTCTCCGCCGACTCCGCGAAGTCCTCCCCGTAGGCGAGCTGGGGATTGGGGTTGGCCTCCATCACGAAGACGCGACCGTCCCCGCGCAGGCGCAGGTCGATCCGCGCGTACCCGGAGAGCTCCAGGCTCTGGTAGACGCGCTTGCAGACGGAGACGATGTGCCTCCGAGTCCCTTCCGGCAGGTTCTTCGCGAGCCCGCTCACGATCCGGTGCTTCTTCTGGTAGGTGAGGTTCCACTTCAGCCGCTCGGTGGCGATCCGGCGTCCGTCGTCCGGCATGCCCGAGAGGTCGAGCTCCCACACCGGCAGCACCTGCAGCCTGTGGTTTCCCAGGAGTCCCACGTACAGCTCGCGCCCCTCGATGTATTCCTCCACGAGCGCGTCGGTTTCCAGGCTCTCGTGAACGAAGCGGACGCGATCCACGAGCCGCTCGTCGTCCTCCACCACCGAGGCTTGAGAGATGCCGATCGACGCATCGAGGGTCAACGACTTGACGATGAGTGGAAAGTGGAGGCGCCCTGGTCGCTTCACCCGACGTCCCCGGGGGAAGACTTCGAAGTTGGCGACGTCGATGCGGTGGTAGTGGAGGATCTTCTTGCTGATGCTCTTGTCGCGGGCGAGGACCAGGCCGCGCGAGTTGCAGCCGGTGTAGCGCTGGCGCAGGAGCTCGAGGTAGGCGACCAGGTTGTGGTCGAAGCTGGCGACGTTGTCGAACGCCTCGATCATGTTGAAGGCAATCTTCGGGCGGAACTCCCGGATCGCCTCCCGGATGGGGCCGAGGTCCGATCCCACGCCGAGGACGTGGACCTCGTGACCCTCCTCGCGGAGCGTCTCGATCACATCGAACTCGGTCTTCCAGAGGGCGGTGAGGGTGTCCACCCCTTCCGTGTCCTCGGGAGGCACCAGGCTGTCGTCCACCAGGGCCAGAACGCGTGTCTTCTTCATGGAGCCGGCCGGCGAGGTCTTGTGTGACGGGAGGTCATCGTCCGCACCGAGAGCGTGCTCCTGAATTCGCCTGAAGTGTTCGAAGTGTGGGCGAGTCCGGACGGTGGGTCAAATCCCGGGCGCTCACTTGACACCCCTTTCGACCACAACCTATGGTGTAACCGGGATGGACAAGCGCAAGGACTACTACACGATCCTCGGTGTGCCCCGCGACGCCAGCGTGCGCACGATCAAGCGCGCCTTCCGTCGCCTCGCCCGCAAGAACCGCCCCGAGAGCGGTCCCGTCCCCGAGACGCTGGCCGAGCTGAAGGCGGCCTACGAGACCCTGACCGACACGGCCCGCCGGCACCACTACGACCAGAAGCTCCAGGGGCTGGAGCTGCCCGGCCCGCTGGGGTGGTCGTCACTGCGCCGTCCCGCCTCCAGCGATCTGCGGCGACCCTTCCAGCCTTCCAGCCTGGCAGGAGAGATCGTTCTGGACGCCGAAGAGGCGGCCGGCGGGGGCACGCTGTCGCTGGACGTGCCCGTCACCGCCCCCTGCGGAGCCTGCGAGGGCACGGGCGGGCCCTTTCTCGACTGCGACCGGTGCCTGGGCGAAGGCAAGGTGAGCCGCCGGCTGCCCGTACCGCTCCAGATTCCCCCGGGCGTCCGCGAGGGAGCGGTCTTCCAGGTGCACACCGACGATCCCGCGTTCCCCTCCCTGGTCCTGACGGTTCACCTTCGCCGCGTCTAGGAGACCGTGGTGGGCTTCGACGCGGTCTGACTTTCGCCACGGGCTCCTGGGAGCCTTGTGGCGCGTCCTGGCGGGCTCGTCGATAATGGGCCCGCATGAACGCAGAGGACATCCGGCGGATCGTCGAAGAGAGCACCGAGCTCAAACAGCGGTTCTTCGCACAGGGTGCGCCGCTTCTCCTGGAGGTCGGGGCGAAGATGGCCGAGAGCGTGCTCGGAGGCGGACGTGTCCTGGCGTTCGGGAACGGCGGCTCCGCGGCGGACGCTCAGCATCTCGTGGGCGAGCTGGTGGGGCGCTTTCGCAGCGAGCGACAGGCCCTGTCCGCCGTGGCGCTGACCACCGATCCCACGGTGGTCACGGCCGTCGGCAACGACATGGGCTTCGAGGCGATCTTTCGTCGACAGATCGAGGCTCATGGGCGTGAGGGCGACGTTGCGATCGGCATCAGCACTTCGGGTCGGTCTCCCAACGTGGTCGAAGGGCTTCGGGCGGCGCGCGACCGGGGCCTGGTGACGGTGGGCCTGACCGGCAACGGCGGCGGGTCGCTCGCCGGCCTCGTCGACCATCTCGTCGACGTGCCCCACGACGACACCGCGCGCATCCAGGAGGTGCACGGGATGGTCGTGCACGTGCTGTGTCAGATCGTCGAGGAGGCAGCGGGCGCTCATGGCTGATGACCGCCCACGGGCCCGGCGCCGAAAGGCGCCTCCCGAACCCCTGTCGCTCCAGGGGATCGTCACCTACCCGTTGTCGCGACGGAAGAGCAAGGTCACTCTCGAAGCTTTCGCACGACCGCATCGGCCGGGCGGGAGCTTCTCATCTTTTCTCGAAGGCCTACCCGACATCCTCGCGGGAAAAACGGTCCACGCGCTGCGCGACGAGATCCTTCGCGCGCGCTCGCGACGGCGTCCTCTCATCTGGGGTCTTGGCGCCCACGTCCTGAAGGTCGGGCTGTCCCGGGTCCTCATCGACCTGATGGAGCGGGGGTACATCACCGCCATCGCTTTGAACGGCGCCGGGATCGTCCACGACTTCGAGCTCGCGCTGTCCGGGAAGACGTCGGAAGACGTCGAGGCGGGGCTCGGCACCGGCGCCTTTGGGATGGCGCGGGAGACGGGCGAGGAGATCAATCGGGCGGTGGTGGAGGGCGACGGCGACGGGCTGGGCCTCGGGGCGGCTATTGGGCGTCACCTGTCGGAACGTCGCCGCCGGCCGAGACACCTCGACGTGAGTCTCCTCGCCGCGGCCTGGCGGCTTGGCCTGCCCGCCACCGTTCACGTGGCCATCGGCACCGACATCGTGCACATCCACCCGGCCTGCGACCCCGCCGCCGTCGGTCGAGCCACGCACCTCGACTTCCGGATCCTGGCCGGGCAGGTCGCGCACCTCGGCGGCGGGGGCGTCTATCTCAACGTGGGCTCGGCCGTCATCCTCCCCGAGGTGTTCCTGAAGGCCGTGACCCTTGCCCGCAACCTCGGGCACAAGGTCGAGGACTTCGCCACCGCCAACCTCGACTTCATCCAGTCCTATCGGCCCTCGGTGAACGTCGTCGAGCGGCCGGTGCGGGGGACGGGCCGGGGGTACCGGCTGACCGGGCACCACGAGCTGCTCATCCCCCTCCTCGCCGCCGCCCTCGTCGAGGGGAAGCCAAAGCCGCGGAGGCGGCGTTGAGCGGCGGGCGCCTGGTCGATCGCGACGTCACCGAGATCGTGCAGGATCTGAGCCAGCTGAAGTGGACCGGTCTCCTGAAGGTCGAGCGTGCGGGCACCCGGATCGGGGTCACCGTGGAGGGGGGACAGCTGGTCTTTGCTTCGTCCTCCAACCCGGACCATCGCCTCGGCCCCCTGCTCCTGCGCCAGGGGGCGATCAGCCTGCTGCAGATGGTGGACGCCGGGAACGCCCTCGGTCCCGGCAAGCGCTTTGGGACGGTCCTTGTCGAGGCCGGCGTCCTCGGGCCGAAGGAGCTGGTGAAGGCCGTCATCGATCAAACCCGCGCGATCGTCCTGCACGCGTTCGAGTGGGGCGATGGAGAGTTCCAGCTCGACGAAGGAGCGGCGTCCGCCGAGGCGATCACCCTGAACATCAGCACCCCGCAGCTGGTCCTCGACGGGATCTCCCGCATCGAGGCCTGGGGCCGTATCGCCCGAGGCTGCGGCAACCTGGACTCGCAGTGGGCCCCGCAGCCCGACACCGAGGCGCTCCTGCGGAATCTGCCGTTGACCACGGATCAAGTGGCACTCCTCGGCTCGATCGACGGTGCCCGCGACCTAGAGGCGCTGTGCAAGGAGTCGGACCTGGGCGACTTCGAAGTCTGCCGCACGATGTGGGCCTTCCGTGTGATCGGGCTGGCTCGCAGGCTCGACGCAGCAGCCCCTCTCGATGAGGATGGCCTCGAGTACATCATGCCCGCGGAAGACCAGGACGACGCTTGACGCCGGTCGACGCCGATCTCTCGGGCCGCACCTGCGTGGTCACCGGGGCCAGCGCCGGTATCGGACGTGCGACGGCTCACGAGCTGGCCCGTCTCGGCGCGCGGGTCGTCCTGGCAGTCCGGAATCGCCAGAAGGGCGAGAAGGTGCTGCGCGCCATCGCCAGGGCCACGGGCAACACCGAGCTCGAGATCGCCACCGTTGATTTCGCCCGCGCCCAGTCGATTCGCGCCTTCGCGCGAGACCTTGCGACGCGCCACCCGAAGATCCACGTCCTGGTAAACAACGCCGGCATCTGGTCCAATTGCCGGCAGCTCGGCCCCGACGGGATCGAGCTCGTCTGGGCCACGAACGTGCTCGGCTATTTCCTCACGACAGAGCTCCTCCTTTCCCAGCTCCGGGCCGCCGGCCGCGCCCGGGTCGTGAGCGTCGCCTCGCGTTATGCCGGCGGCCTGGACCTCACCGACGTGCAGTTCGAGCGGCGCCCCTGGGCCGGCAAGTCCGCCTACGCTCAGAGCAAGCAAGCCAATCGAATGTGGACGTGGGCCCTCTCGCGACGGCTCGAGGGGACGGGTGTGACCGCCAACGCCCTCCATCCGGGCTTCGTGTCGACGGAGATCTTCAAGAAGGGCGGAGGCGTGCTCGCCTTCACCCTCGCTGTGGTCGCGAAGCTCCGCGCACGGCGGCCCGCCGAGGGTGCGGACACCGTCGTCTGGCTCGCCGCGAGTCCGGAGGCCGACGGCCAGAGCGGACTCTTCTGGGTGGATCGCCACGAGCACCCGTGCCGTTTTCGCGACGAGGTGACGGAGGAGGAGCTGTGGCGGATGTGCCAGCGCATGAGCGGGCAGACGCCGTCCGGGTGATCGGGGCCTCTCGGATGCATTCCCGAACCCCTTCGATCCCTGGAGGACAAGGAGGCTTGGAATGCCCAATCGACTCGTTCGCGCGGCGTGCCTGGGCCTGATCATGCTGAGCTCGGCACTGGACGCAGGGGCCGCCGATCGGACCCGGGAGCTACCGCCGCTCACGGGCTACACGGATCGGATGAGCGTGGCGCCGGGCGAGACGATCCGCTTCATGGTCAGCACCACCGAGCCCGAATACGACGTCCAGGTCGTGCGGCTCGTCCCCGGCGATCCCCACTCCCGTGGGCCCGGGTACAAGGCCGAGGTCGTCAACCTGCCGATCGCCGGCCGATACCCCGGTCGGCGACAGGAGCTTCACCCCGGCTCCCACATCCTCGTCCCGGACTCTCCGGCTCTTCAGCCGAAGAGCTTCACGCTGCAG
>CAXMOH010000091.1:0-2939 GCA_964194855.1 uncultured Hyphomicrobium sp. | reverse complement strand
CATCGCCCGCGCCGAAGCCGGAACGCCGGTGACCCACACCGCCCTGACCGTCGCCGGCTGCGTCTTGTCGTTGCGGTAGCCGTAGACCTCTCCCGACCCGACAGGCCAGCACCAGATGTTCACCTGGGCCTTCGAGAACCCTCGCAACAAGATCCCCGAGTCCGAGTCGGGCACGGCCATGTTGACGTCCTGGCCGTCGGGGCCCTTCTTGTGGAGGCCGCTCGGAAGGATGATCTTGACCCGCGGGTTGACGTACGGGGTCTCCTTGATTCGCCACTCCACGCGCAGGACGAAGTCGCCGTACTCGTTCTCCGACCAGAGGTTTTTGTTCCTCCTGTCGGCGGCCTCGCTCTGGGCGTCGTAGTCGATGACGCCGTCCAGGATCTTCCAGTGACCGCCATCACCCTCGGGGACCTTCCACCCGCTGAAGTCGGTCCCGTTGAAGATCGCTGTGAAGCCCCGGGGCGGTTCCGCGGCCAGGGCGGTGTCCGCGGGAAGGAGCAGGATTCCGAGTCCCAGCACGAGACCCACCACCGCAATGCGCCTGAAAGACGAATTCATGAATTGCCTCCAATGATCAAGTTCAGCGCCCGTCCTATCTCGACTCCAGCCGCCCCTCGAGGGCGCGCAGACGCTCGTGGAAGGATGACACCTGGGTCCTGAGCTCGATCACCTCCGCCCTGAGAGAGCCGTTGCCGGCTGACTCGCTGTCCACAGCCATCTCGAGGTGGATGAGGCGGGTTGTGACGCCGGCCAACTCCGCCGTGAGCCGAGCGACCGTGGCCTCCAGGGTCTCCATCCGCTCGGTGAGGGCGTCAAGCCTGACCTCGACACGTTCGAGCCTGACCTCGATGCCATCGAGCCGGACTTCGACGCGCTCGAGCCTGGCCTCGACGAGCTCGAGGCGGTCCTCGACGCGACGGAGACCCGCCACGAGCATCTGGTACTCGGTCTCCAGACGTTCGAAGCGTGCGTCGATCGCATCGAAGCGTCCATTCATCTCCACCCTGAAGCCCCGAAGCTCCTCGCGGAAATCCTCGCGGAGATCCTGGCGGAGGCGCCCCTCCAGCGTGGTCAGTGCCTGCAGTACGTCCTGGTTCGTGGCCATATTGGATCCTCCCGTGCCACCCGGCGCGGGAGAGTACGGGGTGAGCGGAGCCCAGTCTATACCGGGGAGCTTCCAATGAGGTCCAGCCGACGGGGTGCTGTGGTAAGTTCTGGCCGTCTTCCAAACCCAGGGCAAAGGAGGCGGCCTGCCATGAGCGCTGAGAGCACCCTGTCTGCGTCCGTTCGCGTGCGCCTGTCCGTCATGATGTTCTTCCAGTTCTTCATCTGGGGGGCCTGGTTCGTGACGCTCTCCACATTCCTCGGCCAGGGTCTGAACTTCGACGGCACCCAGATTGGAGCCGCCTACACCACGATGCCCTGGGGCGCGATTGTGGCGCCATTCATCGTGGGCATGGTCGCCGACCGCTTCTTTGCAGCCGAGAAGGTTCTCGGGGTGATGCATCTGGCAGGAGCGGGAGTCCTCTGGGCCGCATCCGGGGCGACCACGCCAACGCAGGTGTTCTGGATCCTCCTCGCCTATGCGCTCACCTATAACCCGACGCTGGCACTCGTCAACGCGATCTCCTTCCATCAGATGGCCAGCCCGGCGAAGCAGTTCCCGGCCGTCCGGGTGTTCGGAACGATCGGCTGGATCGTGGCCGGGTTGATCGTGGGCTTCATGCGTGTCGAGCCCACGGCGATCCCATTGCAGATCGCCGCCGGCTGCTCGGCGCTCCTGGGTCTCTTCGCCTTCAGCCTGCCGCACACCCCGCCCAAGTCGCTTGGCCGTCGGGTCACCGTGCGCGACGTGCTCGGCCTCGAAGCCCTCGGCCTCATGAAGGATCGATCGTTCGCCATATTCGTACTTGGCTCTCTCTTGATCTCCATTCCCCTCGCGTTCTACTACGGCTTCACGAATCTCTTTCTGAACTAGATGGAGATGACGAACGCGGCGGGCAAGATGGGTTTTTTTGGGCAAGGGTCCGAGATCCTCTTCATGCTGGTGATGCCGGTGTTCTTTGTTCGCCTCGGGGTCAAACGGATGATGCTACTGGGCATGCTGGCCTGGGCGATCCGCTATCTGCTCTTCGCTTACGGCAACGGCCAGGAGCTCGTCTTCATGTTCTACATTGGCATCATCCTGCACGGCATCTGCTACGACTTCTTCTTCGTCACCGGGCAGATCTACGTGGACAACACCGCGCCCAAAGCGATTCAGGCGAGCGCGCAGGGCTTCATCACCCTCGTGACCTATGGCGTGGGCATGCTCATCGGCACGTGGATCGCGGGGTTCGTGGTCAAGAGCCATGAGCTCCTCGATGGCGACCAGATCGTTGGGCACGTTTGGACGGCCATCTGGCTGTGGCCTGCGACCATGGCCTTCGTCGTGATCCTCCTCTTCGCCTTCTTCTTCAAGGACCAGGGCCAGGCGCCCGCCGCGTCCTGACGCCACCATGACGTCACTCCACCCCGTCGACTGGATCGTCATCCTCGGGTACTTCGCGTTGATCTTCGGGATCGCCTACTGGGCGTACCTGAAGGAGAAGCAGGCCGAGACGTCCGAGGGGTACTTCCTGGCCGGCCGGAACCTCGGCTGGTGGATCGTCGGTGCCTCGGTCTTCTCGTCCAACATCGGCTCCGAGCACCTGGTGGGTCTCGCCGGATCGGAGGCGACCGACGGCGTGGCCATGGCGCACTACGAGCTGCACGCGTGGTGCCTGCTCGTCCTCGGCTGGGTCATGGTGCCCTTCTACATGCGCTCGAAGGTCTTCACCATGCCGGAGTTCCTCGAGCGGCGGTTCTCTCCCGTCAACCGGACCGTCCTGTCGGCCATCTCGCTGGTGGCCTACATCCTGACGAAGCTCGCCGTCGGCATCTTCGCAGGGGGCATC
>CAXMOH010000090.1:0-7683 GCA_964194855.1 uncultured Hyphomicrobium sp. | reverse complement strand
AGGGGTCACACCCGCCACGCGCTCGCCATCGAGGGTGACGGTGGCGCCCGCGGGCTCGGTCCGGACCGGGGCCACCGGAACGTCCGACTGCAGAGTGACGGACACCACCTCCCCGGGACCGAGCGGAAGGCTCACGGTGCGAGTCTCGTCGAGATGGCCTGGCTTGCGGAAGGTCAGCTCCACCTGCTCGGGCACCGGGGGCGGGAGCACCAGCTCACCGTTCGTCACGATCCCGGAATCGCGGCCGTCGACGAGGACGGCTGCACCCAGGGGCAGGGACCGGACGGGAACGCGGAGCTCGACGGGCGCCGGAGGCGGCCCCGGGCCACGGAGAAAGAACGCCGCTATCCCGGCCAGGACGACGACCGCCCCGACCGCTGCGAGCACCAGGCCCCGGCGCGAGCGGGGCTCCGGTTGAGCCTCGGGCACGACCACGGTCGGCGCCAGCTCCGTATCCGGCTCCTGTCGCGTGGGCGAGGCCTGGAAGGTCGCTTCGAGCTCGGAGAAGACCTGCTCCTGAGGCGCCTCGGGCTGGCTCTGCCTCTTCTGCTCGCGGAGCGCGGTCCGCAGCTCCCGACGAGCCTCGACGAACGCAGGGTTGGCGGTGACCACGGTGCGGAGCTGCTCGATGCTGTCGCCCAACTTGCCGGCCCTCAAGTTTCGTCGCGCGGCTGCAACGACCTGCAGGGCCTTCGGATCCGGGGCGGAGGCGCCCAACTTCCGGAGCTCGTCGACGACCTTCTGGAGGTGCTGGGCCAGCTCCCCCGCCCCCGGGTAGCGCTCCTCCCGGTCCTTCGCCAGGGCGCGCTCGACGATCGTCTTGAGCTCTGGCCCGACCTCCCCCAGAGCTGCCACATCGAGTGGCGGCGGCGGCTCGCTCACGATCTTGAAGAGGACTTGCGACGGGCCTTCTCCCTGGAAGGGCCGCTCCCCGCCCACCAGCTGGTAGAGGATGACGCCGGCGGAGAAGACGTCGCTGCGGCCGTCGAGCTTCTGCCCCCGCACCTGCTCCGGGCTCATGTAGTGAACGGTGCCGACCATCATGCCCGTCTTGGTGAGCTGGGTGCCCTCGATCTTCGCGATGCCGAAGTCCAGGATCTTGGCGGTCCCGTCGTCCAGGATCCCGATGTTGGCCGGCTTGATGTCCCGATGGACGACGCCCCGCTCGTGGGCGTAGGCGAGGCCGCGGCAGACCTGGATGACCAGCTCCAGCTTCTCGACGAGAAGGATCTCCTCGCCGGATCTCAGGAGCGCCTCGAGGTCGGTGCCCTTGAGGTACTCCATGGCGATGAACTTGACGCCTCGATCCTCGCTCAGCTCGTAGATGCCCACGATGTTCGGGTGCTGCATCTTCGCCGCGGCCCTGGCCTCGATCTCGAAACGCTTCAGGCTTTCCTCGCTGGCCGTGCCCTGAGAGGTGATCGTCTTGATCGCGACCTCGCGCTCGAGGCTCTCGTCCACGCCTCGGAACACCATGCCCATGCCGCCCTTGCCGAGTCGTCCGGTGATGACGTATCGCCCGATCCGGGGACGCCCGCGCTCCTGGCTGGACTGGGGCAGCATGCTCACTCTTCTTCGAACTTCATGAGCACGACGGTGATGTTGTCCTCGCCGCCGCGGTCGTTGGACTCGTCGACGAGGGCCCGAGCGGCCTTCACGATGTCGCCGCCGGATTCCGCCAGGCTCCCGGCGATCTCATCGTCGGCCATCATCGTGGTGAGTCCGTCCGAGCAGACGAGCAGGACGTCGCCGCTCTCCATCTTCCTGGACTGGATGTCCACCAGCAGATCGGCACGGCCACCGAGTGCCCGGGTGACCACGTTTCGCAGCGGATGGCTGCGCGCCTGGTCGGGAGAGATGACACCGGTCTGGATCTGCTCGTTGACCCACGAGTGATCGCTGGTGAGGAGCGTCATCTCCCCTCCGGACCAGAGGTAGATCCGACTGTCGCCGACATGAGCCAGGTTGGCGATGTCGTCCTCCACGAGAACCGCCGCCACCGTGGTCGCCATCCCCTCGAGCTCGGAGCTCTCCCGGGTCGCCTCCAGCACCTTCCGGTTGGCGTGGCGAATGGCGGTCTTGAGGCGGTTGCCATCGTACGAGATGGTCTCGTCGAGCCCGAAAGGCCACGTGATCTCCTGGTTTCCGCTGGTGAGGGTGACGAACTCCTCGATGGACTCCACGGCGATCCGGGAGGCCACCTCCCCGGCGGCGTGCCCCCCCATGCCGTCGGCGACGACGTAGAGCTTCTGCTCTTCGTCCACCGCAAGGGCGTCCTCGTTGCCCTTGCGCTTGCGCCCGACGTCGCTCAAAGCCTCGCTCGAGATCTTCATGGTGGTCCGGGTCACTCCGACCCGATCTCCCCTGCGGCCCGGACGACCCGCGCGTTGGACGGAGCCATGCGCTGGGCCTTCTCCAGGACCCGCCGGGCGCGAACACGGAGGCCCTGCTCGTTCATGAGCAGCGCCAGATCCACAACCAGACCCACGTTCTTCGGGTCGAGCTGGGTCGCCTTCTCGAGCACCTGGATCGCCTCCCGCGCCCCGACAGTCGCCTTGGCCAGCGCTCGGCCCAGGGCGGCATGGTACTCGGCGCTCTCCGGAGCGTGGTGCACCGCGGTGCGGAGGAGGGTCACCGCCCCGTCGAGCTGGCCCGCCTCGAGAAGAGCACCGTGGCGCCCAAACGCGTCGCGGGCGATCTCCTCGGGCGTCGTCGGCTGGGGTCGCTCCCGCTGCTGGTCGTACTCGGAGCGCTGACGCTCGTTGCTGAGCGTGTTGAAGGCCGTCGTGATGTCCTGGAGGACCTTCGAAGCGGCATCCTTCCTGGCACCGTCCGGAAAGCGATCGGGGTGGTTCTCGCGCGCCAGCACGGCATAGGCTTTCCGGATATCGGAGGTCGATGCGCCGGAACTCACGCCGAGGAGCTCGTAGTAGTCCGCCATCGATCTACTGCTTCTGCCGCACGAACTTCAGCGCCTGTCTCCGGATGGCTTCGGGCACGTTGCGATCGACGGCGATCAGCCTCAGGTCGCGCGGGTTGACCCGGGGCAGGTGGGTGAGCGACAAGCCGATGGGCGTGCGGGGATTCTTGACGAGGTTGGAGATCACCGCGCCGCTCTTGGTCCAGTCGCGATGGTTTCCGATGGTGCGAAGCACGTCGCTCGAGACGCTCCTCATCGCCGAGATCGCTTCCACCTCGGGCGGGCTGAGCTTCGGGCTTCCGAGCACTGCGGTGGCTATGATCTGGTTGGGATCCCTGATCAGGATGGCCCTCTCCTCCCGGCTGCCCTTGAGCGCGGTGACCAGCTTGTCCTTCATGCTCATCCTGTAGATCTTCTGGACGGCAGCGACTTTGTCCGTCTGGTCTCGCTCGTCGTCGGAGAGATAGCGCACCATCGCATCTTCTTCCGAGATCGGCTCCTCCGGCTCCGGCTCGGGCTCCGGTGCAGGCGGCGGTGGCGGGGGCTCGGCCTCCCGAGGCTTCGGCGGGGCCTCGGGCTCCGCGCCGATCTTGAACGTCTCACGGAGCTCGTTCAGACGTCGACGCTGGTCGTTGTTGAGGCGTGAGTTGCCCTCCAGCGCCTCGAGAAGCGACGTGCGACGGAGGAGACGAACCTGGTTGATGACCACCAGCTCGGCCAGCTCCTGGGGCAGCTCCGGGGCGAGTGCCTCGATCGTGTCGTCCGTCGTCGAAGGATTCTGCAGCACCGCCTCGCGCACTTCGCGCTCGCCGCGGTGCGTCGCGAGCCAGGCGAGCACACCGACCGCCGTGCCCTTGTCCGAGGCGATGGGAAGCAGGTCGGCGGCAGGAAACTCTGCGAGGGACTTCGTCGCAGCCTCGCGCACTCCCTCGTCGCCGTCGCGCACGAGGTCGGCCCACATCTCGAGCAGGTCCTCGGGAGTGAGCGGCAGCAGGCCCTGGGCCGCCATGAGCCGGACGTCCCGAGCAACTCCGCCGCGGCGAAACTGATCAACGAGGGGGTTGGTGACGCGCGCGTCCGCCATCGGGCGCCCTAGCCGCTCTGCCCGTCGGGCGCGGCTACGCCCTCCGTCTCCACGAGAGCCGGAAGGCTCTGACGGGTGATGACGATGTTCTTGCGCACCTCGCCGCTTCGGCCAAGGGGACGCGCCGGCTGGTCGTTCACACGGATGGCCAGCCCGCCGGCGTTGCCGACGGAAAGGACGATCTCACCGCGCGCCTCCAGGGTCTCGGACTCGCCTGCGGCGAGGATGCGGCTGATCACGGTCTCTCCGTCGGCACTCACCTCGACCCAGCAGTTCTGCTCGGCGGTCATCGTCAAGACGAGCGTGTCGCGGGTCGGCTCCGGCGTGGCCGCAGCACCCGGCGGCGGATAGACACGGTCCGTGGGCAGCACGGCCGGCGCCACGGGCACCGGCGTGGGAGCGGCCGTGGCCGTCCGCTCCGGCTCCTCGTCGGTGACGGGCCGGAGGACGAGAACGGCCGCGACGAGGGCAACCGTGGCGAAGAAGAGGGCCCCGGGGGAGAGCCACGAGGGGCGCTCCGTCGGCTGGGCGAGCCGTTGGGACTCCGGTTCCGGACGGCCGTGAAGGGCCAGGAAGTCGGCCACAGCCCGCTCGGGGTCCAGGCCGACGAAGGTCGCGTACTGCTTGACGAACGCCCGGGGGAAGAGCCCACCGGGAAGGACCTCCACGCGGTCCTCCTCGAGCGCTTCGAGAAAACGAATACTGATCTTCGTGTGGTCTGCGATTTCGCGCAGACTCACGCCACGGAGCTCGCGCTCCCTGCGAAGGTTTTCTCCAAACGAACCCATGGGCTCCCCGGCCTCGCGACCCCGCGGCGCACGCGGGTCGCAGCGGAGCGGATTTTAGTGTGCCAGGGCGAGACCTGTCAAATGTATCTAGTTGAGCCGTCGGGAATTGGGGGTTTCCTCGGTCTCGAGCACGGCCCGGGCAGCCGCACGGACGAGCGGGCGAAGCTCGGCGGCATCGGCGACGCGCCTCAGATCCCGGGGCACGAGCGGGCTGATCTGCAGCAGGGCCACCGGCAGCGGCGTCCGGGGCTGCAGAACCAGGGCGAGCCGCGCAGCGTAGTTCAGCGACCAGCGGGACGAGGACGCGCAGGTCTCGAGGAGCGTCCTGGGAACGTCGTCGCGTCTCAGGACCGTGACGAGGTCCTGCTCCCGGAGGCGAGGGTTCTGAAGAGCAGCCTCCACCACGCGCTGCTCCTCGTCCACGAGCAGAGACGGCAGCAAGGCGGGCGTCGCCAGACGGGCCAGGGTGACCCGGTCCCCAAGGCGCAGGTCCTGCACGACATCCCGAAGAAGGGCCTCGGCGCGAAGACGGACCCCTTTCGGGACCCACCCCGCCGCGGCCACGTCGGCGAGCTCGCGCCACGAGAGCTGAGCAAGAAGGCGGAGCGAGAGGCTTCGGGGCGCTCGCGGACTCAGGACCACGCGAGCCAGAACGCGCGGGCGGTCGGACCACGGCTCCGTGGCGGCCAGCAGCTCCAGGAACCGGGCCGGGACCGCCCGACGGAGAACGGCCAGGAGCACCTGCTCCTCGATGGGCTCGCGCAGCAGCTCGCGGAGTCCAGGGGTGGCCTCGCCGGCTTGGATCAGCGCGGCGTGGAGGGCGTCGATCGCCGCCGCTCGAATCGCCTCGCTCCCTGGCACCGCAGGCCCCCCTTTCCTAGCGCCGGCGCGCCGTCTCGAAGAGCCTCGAAAAGGCGTCATAAAGCGCGATCATGATGTTGACCAGCCCGAGCCCGCTCACGGCTCCACGGGTGAACGTGTTGAGCAGCACGTCGCGCACGGCCGGATGAGGCTGGAGCAGCCAGTTGGAATCCCAGAGCGAAGTCCAGGGGGCGACGATCAGGACGAGGCCGATGAGAAGCGAGCTCAGGATCGAGAGGAGCTGGGCCACGGCCGGATTTACTTAGACGCGCGCGCCCAGCTGGCGCACCTTGTCGGCCACGTCTCGGAAGCCGGCATCCTGGCCGTAGAGCTCGGTGAAGATCTCGAGCGCCCGCGCGGGGTCCCCGCCGGCTTCCAGAGCGTCCGCCAGGTCGTAGCGCAGCCCCTGGTACTCCTGCTCCGTGCGGCCCTCGGCCTGGAGGCCTTTTTCGAACCACTTCACGGCGAGCTTGGGCATGCCCTTCTCGATGAAGCAGATCCCCAGCATGCTGGCGCACTCGAGCAGGCGGCTCTCGTCCTTCGCCGCGAGCTGGAACTCGGCGACGGCCTCGTCGACGAGGCCCATCTCCTTGTAGGCAATCCCCAGGTTGTAGCGGGTCTCGTAGTCCTCCTTGCCGAGCTGCTTGTCGACACCCTTCTGGAACTCTCGAAACAGATCCGTGAGCGCCTCGTCGCCAAGGTCGGACCCCCCTTCCCCGGAGGCCGTCCCCTCCGGAGCGGTCTCTTCGGCAACAGCCGGTTGCGCTCCGAACAGGTCCCCGAGCTCGTTCGCAAGATCGAAACCCTCCCCGTCTCCTCCGGCGGCCGGCGTGGCCGCCGGCTCCGCGGGAACCACGGGCGCCGTCCCGTCCTTGGGAGCCGGGGTGAACTCGAGGAAGCCCTCGTCGAGCTGCAGGGGCTCTTCCTCCTCCTGGGCGCCGGGCTGGGGAGGCGGTGCCGCCAGGTCGCTCAAGGGAGAGATGTCGTCCTGGGGGGCTGCAGGCGCTGCGGGCGGGGGCTCGAGCGCGGGGGCAGTGCCGGCCGTTCCCTCCGCTGGTGCCTCCAGGCCCAGCTCGGCCAACTTCCCGAGGAGCGCCGGGTGGTCGTCGTATCGGCCTCCGAGCTCCGCCAGGGCCTCTTTGGCATCCTCGACGAACCCCAGCTTCACGTACTCCTCGACGTCGCCGAGCACGCGCTGCAGGTCCTCCGGCACGCCGCTCACCGACTCGGCGGCCGGGGACGAGGGCACGAGCGGCCCCGACTGGTCCGGACCCGGCGCAGGCGGGGGCACGGGATCGCCGAGGTCGAAGACATCGCCCGGTGTGTCGGGGGCCGGGGGGGGCGCGACAGGGGCCGGCTCCTCGAGGAAGTTGCCCTTGAGCTCGCCGTCGCCGGCGCCGGCGTCAGCAAGGTCCTGCTCGTCGAAGAGCGGCCGCTCAGGCTCCTCCGCTGGCTCCAGGGGCTCGTCGAGCGGCTCGAGGAGCTCGAGCTCCGGCTCCTCCTCCATTGACGGCTCGACGTCGAGCGGGATGTCCAGCTCCTCTTCCTGCTCGACGGGAGGGGCGGGTGCTGGTTGCTCGACCTGAGGCGCGGGTGCTGGCGCCTGGGCCTGCAGGGGAGCCGCCGCCTGTGCCGCAGCCTCGGATGCCGCGGCCACAGGCTCCGCCGGAGGTGCGGCGTCACCGGCCGGGGCGGCCTCGGCGGCGGGCGCCAGCTCGGCGGCGGCATTGTCAGCTTCCTGCGCTGCCGCCTCGTCGCCCTTCAGGAGAAAGATCTCGGCTATGGTCCTGAGCTGCTCGGCCGCCTTCTCGGGCTCGTTTCCATCCTTGTACAGATCGACCAGCTCGCGCCGGGCGTCGATGTTGTCGGGGAACCGGCCGAGAGCCGATTCGAACTGCTCACGCGCCTTGTCCGAGAGCCCATACTTGCGGAAGACTCGACCCTCCGAGAGGTGCTCGTCGATGAACTCCTGCTCCTCCGGGCTCAGGGGGCCTGAGAGCGCGATCCCCCCGCCGCCGGCGGGCGCTCCG
>CAXMOH010000089.1:0-2679 GCA_964194855.1 uncultured Hyphomicrobium sp. | reverse complement strand
GCCGGGAAGCCGCCGTCCGCGCGGCTCCCTCATTAGAGCGCGAAGAGCCAACAGTATCTCACAGCGCCGATTCGGGGTCCAATTCGGCCACGTTACGCGGCTGGGACACGTCGGCGCAGGGACTCGCCTGATTCGCCGATCTCGCGAGCTCGGCAGCCGGAGTGCCACGTCCGGAGGCCCTCTCCGGGGCCTCCCCCGTCTCAGGACGGGTTGGGCCTCGTCCGTGGGCCCCGGGGCTCGAACAGGTCCCTCACCACCGGCTTGACCACTTTGCCCATGGCGTTTCGGGGAAGCTCGTTCACGACCAGGAGCCTCCTCGGGATCCTGTAGCTCGAGAGCCTGCTGTCGGCCCACGCTCGAAGCTCGCCCAGCTCCAGCTTGCTGCCGGTCTTCGTGACGACGGCCGCAGCGACGGCCTCGCCCCAAGTGTCGTCCGGCACACCGACCACGGCACACTCCCGGATCGCCGGATGCTGACGCAGCACCTCTTCGATCTCCAGCGCCGAGAGCTTGTAGCCCCCTGACTTGATGATGTCGACCGACAGTCGACCCATGATCCGGTAGTAACCGTCCTCCAGGACCGCCACGTCTCCCGTGCGGAACCACCCGTCGACGAACGCGTCCCGGGTCACATCGGGCTTTCTCCAGTACTCCTTGAACACCCCGGGACCTCGGACCTGGATCTCCCCGGGCTCGTTCTCCTCGTCGATCACGGCGCCGGACTCCGCGGCCAGGCGAACTTCGACCCCGGGGAGTGGTCGGCCCACAGCGCCGGGTCTGCGCTCGCCACGCAGGGGATTCGAGAGGCCCATGCCGATCTCCGTCATGCCGTAGCGCTCGAGGAGCTTCTGTCCGGTCAGCTCGGTCCACTTGCGATGGATGCTGGCCGGCAGGGCTGCCGATCCCGAGATCATGAGCCGCATGGCGGCAAAGCCCGCGGCCCAGCGCTGGCGTTCGGCCACGGAAGCCGACTCGAGCGCCTCGATGAGCTTGACGTAGATCGTCGGGACCGCCATGAAGACCGTGTATTCCCCGTCTCCAACCCGTTCCAGAATCGCGTCCCGATCGAAGGACTCGAATACTTCCACGGACGCACCGGACCACAGCGCGCAGCTCAAGACGTTGACGATGCCGTGCACGTGATGCAGCGGGAGAAAGAGCGGAACGCGGTCGTTCTTCCGCCACCCCCAGGCCTCCACCAGAGCCGTGACCTGTGCCTCGAGGTTGGCGTGGGTCGAGACGACGCCCTTCGGCTTGCTCGTCGTGCCGCTGGTGTAGAGGATCATCGCCCGGCGATCCGCCGAGACCCCGGGGAGCGCTCCGCCGTCGCCTCCGAGGGCGTCCTCGACGAGCCGCACCGAGATCCCCAGTCGGTCGCAGAGAGGTTTGATCCTGTCTTCGAGCCGCCGGGTGGCGAGCACAACGCCCACTTCGGCGTCGGTGAGGACGTGCTCGATCTCGGGCTCTGCGGCCGACAGGCTCAGGGGGACGGCAACGCCTCCCGCCCGCCACACTCCCCACTGCGTGGCCACGTACTCGAAACTTCCCGGGACCAGAAACGCGACCCGCTTCTCGTCGAGGTCCCCCTCCCCCCCCTGCAGCAGCCCCACGGCGACGCGCGACGACGCGCGGAGCAAGTCCGAATACGTGTGGCGGACGGCCCGGGTGGAGACGGCCGGGGCATCCCCGTGGCGCTCGGCCCTCTCGATCAGCCTCAGGCCTCTCATTCGGCTCTACCCGAAGAGGGCCCGGATCGTCACGAACATGAGTGAAGGGCCGAGAAGGCAGCCGAGGCCCGTATAGAAGGTGGCGGTCATGGCCCCGTAAGGCACCAGGCGCTCGTCGGTGGCCGCCAGCCCTCCGGCGACCCCGCTGGTCGTGCCCATCAGGCCTCCGTAGATCATGGCCGAGCGCGGGTTGTCCAGGCCGATGGCGTGAGCGACGAAGGGCGTGATCGTCATCACGAGCATGGATTTCACGAGCCCCGCGGCGATGCTCAACGCCACGACATCCGAGGCGGCTCCCAGGGCGGTCCCGGTGACGGGTCCGACGATGTACGTGGCCGCGCCCGCGCCAATGGTGGTCATGCTGACCGGGTCGGTGTAGCCGAATGCCCACGCCACTGCCGCGCCCACCACGAACGATCCCAGAACGCCTGCGAGGAGGCCGACCACGGCGCCCGACCCCGCCTTCCGGAGCTCCCCGAGGTCGACGCCGAAGGCCGTGGCGACGATGGCCAGGTCCCGAAGCATGGCCCCGCCGAGCAGCCCCACGCCGGCGAGGACCTCGAAGTCGGCAAGACCGTGGTCCCCGCCTGTGAAGACCCCTCCGACGTAGGCCAGCACGAGACCCAACAGGATGGCGAGGGCGGAGCCGTGCACACGTCCCCGGGCGAGCCTGTTCGAGAGGAAGTACGACACCCAGACCGTGAGACCGACGAACGCGAACGCCGTCACCAGCCCGTTGCGCGCCAGAACTCCGCCAAGCAGGTCGACGACTTCCATCAGGGCTCGTCCTCGGGTGCTTGTCCGCTAGCCCGCGGTCCACCCAGCCGGCTGATCACCGGCACCAGGGCGAAACCCAACCCGACCGCCAGCGCCCCGGCGAGGAGGGCCACCGGGCCGCCCTCGATCGCCGAGACCACGTTCTGGCTGGCGGCCATGGCCACCACGACCGGGA
>CAXMOH010000088.1:0-7571 GCA_964194855.1 uncultured Hyphomicrobium sp. | reverse complement strand
GACTCGACGACGTGCGAGCCGAGGACCCGGTACGCCCGGTAGTGCGTCCCCTCGTTGAAGAGATGAAGGTCTTCGGGCGTCAGCAGGCTCACGTCGTGGCGGATCAGCGAATCGCTCACCCTCTCCTCCGAAGGCTGCCGCCCACCGACCGGGAACCGCGCGTCATTCCCCGACCTCGAGAAGCTGCCCGATGCCGGCCAGGGGAAACCGCACCCAGGACGGGCGGTTGTTCAGCTCGTAGCTCAGCTCGTACATGGCCTTGCCCAGCAGGAAGACCGTGAGCAGTCCCTCGAGATCCTCCTGGTCCTCGGGCAGGAAGCTGCCCTCGGAGGCTGCCTCGAGATAGCCGCGAAGGAAGGCCGCCGACACCCAGGCGTACCAGTGCCGCGCCCACGGCTCGAGCTCGGCCCGCTCTTCGGCCCGGACCGCGCCCCGCTCTTCGAGGTTCCGAAGTCCGAGATGAGCGGCGTAGTGGAACGAGCGAAGCATCCCCGCCGTGTCCCGGAGAGGACACCTCTTGAGCCGGCGGGTCGACAGAGGCACCGCGGGCTCACCCTCGAAATCGATGATGACGAAGTCCGCGCCGCTTCGGAGCACCTGCCCGAGATGGTAGTCCCCGTGGATCCGGGTGCGCTGGGCGCTGATCCTTCGGGCGAGGATCGTGCGGAACCGGCCGATCACCTCGTCCTGCCGCGCCGCGAGGCGCTCGGCATCGTTCCTCACGTCCTCGGGAAGCGAGGACAAGCGGCGACGGAGAAGACCCAGGCTCTTTTCCGTCTCGGTCCGCATCGACTGGTAGAGAGACCGCCGGTAGAAAGACGTGAAGGCCTCGGGAGCGAACGCCGGATCGTCGGTCTCCGACGAGAAGGCGATGTGCATCTCGGCGGTTCTCCGTCCGAGCAGCCACGCCGCCTGGGAGAATGCGCCGATCGGACCCTGGGCCTCGGACGGCGTCTCGCGACCCACGAGCTCGAGCAGTGAGCCGCGGTCGGCCGGGGGCGGGCTCCGCCTCTCGGGCGGAAGGACGAGAATGCGCTCGAAGTACTGGTCCACCGCGTCGACCGTGAAGGTCCAGGCGTCGCCCTCGTTCGCCACGCACTCCTGCACCATGGCGATGGAAATGGCTTCACCCTTGCGGGGTCGGTACTCGATCGATCCCGCCACCCTGGGCACCCGGGCGAAACCCGCACGCTCGGTGAGGAAGCGCCCGATCTCGATATCCGGGTTGATGCCAGCGTCGACCCGGCGGAACACCTTCAGGACCAGGCGGTCCCCGAAGAGCGCGGAGCTGTTGCTCTGCTCGACACCCAGGGCCGACGGCTCCAACGGGCCGGTGCCCCGGAGCTTCCGGAAGGCTCGCTCCGGCACGGCCACCAGGCTCCCGTGCAGCCCCTTGAACACCCGCCGCCGCGCCACGGCGTCCAGGAGGGCCAGCGTGAAGCCTTTCTCTCCAAAGGCCCCGTGCAGGACGCCTTCTTCCCCCTTCACCTTCAAGTGGGCGACGACCTGGTGTCTCTCCTGCTCCAGGAGCTGAGCGGCCCGCTCCCCCGTGGCGAAGCCCAGAGTCACGACGTAGGTGTCGGGATCGCCCTCCGTGTATTCGACCTGTACCAGGGTCAGAAACGCCGTCGCCCGTGGAACGGGCACCGGGATCGCATCGAGGATCTCCAAACCCTTGATGCGGCGGGCCTTGCCGCCGAACCACCGCCGCGTCTTGAAGAAGACCGGCAGGATCTCTTCGAGCTGCCCCTTCCCGCGGCCACGGAACAGGTTCGCCCAGCTCGACTGGACGGAGACCTCCGGCAACACCCGCTCGGCGCTTCCCGTCTCCTCCTCGAGCGACGCCGCGCCGCGCTCCTCGAGGGCAAACCAGTAGTACGAGTGGGGCGCGAGGGTCAGCAGGTAGGGCAGCTCGCCGATCCGGGGAAAGTCGGTCTGGCCGAACAGCTCCACCGGGACCATCTCGCGGAACTCCGACAGATCGAGCTCCACGAACTGGGCGTGTCTCGACAGGTTGGCCACGATGAGGATCCTCTGATCCTCGTGGCGGCGAATGAACGCCAGCACCTTGGCGTTGGCCGGGTGCAGGAACTCCAGGCTGCCCCGTCCGAAGGCGCTGAAGCGCTTCCGAAGCGCCATCAGCCGCTTCGTCCACCACAGGAGCGAGTGGGGGTTGTTCAGCTGGGTCTCGACGTTCACCGTTTCGTAGGAGAAGCCCGGGTCGATGATCGGGGGCAGGAAGAGGCGCTGGGGGTTCGTCCGGGAAAAACCCGCGTTGCGGTCCGCGCTCCACTGCATGGGCGTGCGGACTCCGTTGCGATCGCCAAGGTAGATGTTGTCCCCCATCCCGATCTCGTCGCCGTAGTACACCACCGGCGTCCCGGGCAGCGAGAAGAGGAGCGCGTTCAGAAGCTCGATCTGCCGACGGTCATTCCCCAGGAGCGCGGCAAGGCGCCGCCGGATCCCCAGGTTGATGCGGGCCTGGGCGTCCCCGGCGTAGACCCGGTACATGTAGTCCCGCTCCTCGTCCGTCACCATCTCGAGGGTCAGCTCGTCGTGGTTCCTCAGGAAGATCGCCCACTGGGCGGTGTCCGGCGCCGGCGGCGTCTGGTCCAGGATGTCGATGATCGGGTAGCGGTCCTCCATCCGCAGCGCCATGAACATCCGGGGCATCAGGGGGAAGTGGAAGGCCATGTGGCACTCGTCCCCCTCCCCCTCGCCGAAGTAGGCCACGGCGTCTTCCGGCCACTGGTTGGCTTCCGCCAGCAGCATCCGCGCCTGGTGCTTGCTGTCCACGTGGGCCCGGAGCTTCTTCAGGATCTGGTGCGTCTCCGGCAGGTTCTCGCAGGTCGTGCCCTCTCGCTCCACCAGGTACGGGACCGCGTCGAGCCGAAGGCCGTCCACACCCATGCCGAGCCAGAAGTCCATCACCTTCAGGATCGCCTTGAGAACGGCGGGGTTGTCGTAGTTGAGATCGGGCTGGTGAGAGTAGAAGCGGTGCCAGTAGTAGGCCTGGGCTCTCTTGTCCCAGGTCCAGTTCGAGGACTCGAAGTCCTTGAAGATGATGCGCGCGTCCCGGTACCGCTCGATGGCCTCGCTCCAGACGTAGAAGTCGCGCAACGGACTCCCGGGCGGGGCACGACGGGCCCGGCGAAACCACGGGTGCTGGTCGGAGGTGTGGTTGATGACCAGCTCGGTGATGACCCGAAGACCGCGCGCGTGGGCCTCCCGGAGGAACAGCCGAAAATCCGCCAGGGTGCCGTACGAGGTGTGGATCGAGGTGTAGTCGGCGATGTCGTAGCCGTCGTCACGGAGCGGCGAGGGATAGAACGGCAGGAGCCAGATGGCCGTGACGCCCAGGTCCCGCACGTAGTCGAGCTTCTCGGCGAGTCCGCGGAAATCGCCGATCCCGTCCGCGTCCGAATCGTGGAAGGCCCGGACGTGGACCTGGTAGATGATCGCGTCCTTGTACCAGAGGGGATCGGTGTCGAGCGGAGTGGAATCGGACGGGCGCGGCATCGGGCCTCCGGACCAGGCGTCTTGGCTGTAGCTCTCCGTGCGCCTTCACTGGGCCGGGCGCCGGCCGGGCCATTGTAAGGCCGATCCCCCTGCCGGGGTTGCCGCTTCGCCGGGCTCCTAGATGACCTTGTGGATCATCCGGCCCAATCGCCGAGCTTTCTCCTCGTCGACCGAGATCAGCTCGTCGAGCTGCTCCTGCTTCTCGATCCAGGTGGTGTTGGCCATCAAGGCGAGGAAGTCCGGGTAGTAGAACAGGCTCCACGGCCCGGCCACCATGAAGGAGGTCTCGCCGTCCAGGTTCGCGGAGCGCGGATCCTGGTTCTTCGAGCCGACCGTGAGGAAATAGAGAGCATCCCGGGCACCGGGCGGCGGGTCGGCCTTGAGGCGTGTCAAGATCGGCCCAGCAGGTCCGAGAGGGCTCTGCTCCAGAAGCGAGGCCGGGTCCGCGGTGGCCGCGGAGTCCACGGCGATGTATCGCGACAACCCATCGAGCAGCTCGGGCATGTCGGCCACCGCTCGGAGAGCCCGTTTCGTGGCGAAGAACTGCGTCTTCCTGTGCATCTTCGGCCGTCCTTCGCGAGTGCCCTTGGCGATGAACTGAGGCTCGTAGCCCTGGGTCTGCAGCTTGTCACCTTCCTTCTCGAGGAAGTCCACGATGCCCCTGGGCATCGGGAACTCGTCGATCAGCCAGGGATTGGCGCGGATCCTCTCAGTGATCTCACGAAGCGCCGCGAGGTTGTCGTCGCTCTTGGCCGAGCGGGTGTAGAGCCCGACGCGCAGGTGTCCGCCGGCCTCGGTGATGTCCTCGTGAAGGATCTGCCCGGCCTCCAGGAGCCGGCCGAGGATCTCCCGAGTCCGGGCCAGGACCGGCAGCCCGGCGGCCGGGGCGTTGTCCTGAGAGGGTGCCACGACGTAGACGTGGCAGCCGCGGAGCGACGCTCCCACCAGCTGGCCCGCCCACATCGGGCTCGCCCAGATCGAGTCGGGAACCACGAACAGCGTGTCCGCCGGGGCCATCGTGTACAGGATGGCCTGGGCGAGGGTGTTCTCCTTGGAGGCGAAGCCGACCTCGTTGTGGACGTTGAGGCCCCGCGCGCTCCTGCCGCTTCTCTCGAGCTGCGTAACGAGGGCGTCGTAGTTCGCCGGTCGCGGCTTCGGCTGCAGTCCCGCCGGAATGTCGTCCTCTTCGTACCCCTGGGCACGGAGCAGACGGCGAGCCGCGTCCTTCAGCTCGAGGAGCGCAGGTCCGGCCACGAGAATCCCCCGGTCGTCCCAGGTGGGGCCCGCGTACTCCGACCCCACGCCGGTCCCGGTGAAGCACGCTTCGCCCTTGCCCGGGTCCTCCTCCGTGACGTCGTAGAAGAAGAGCTTCCGATGGTCGAGCATCAGGCTGTCCGGGGCGAACGGGAAGAACTCCAGGACCTTTGCCGTCCGGAACGACAGGTCCGCCGGGTAGGTCACGTTGACGTGGACCTTGACGACGTCCTTGAGCCAGCTCGCGCCGCGCTGGTGTGCCTCCTCCTGCAGCCTTCGTGAGCCCGCCACCGCCTCCCGCAGCTCCTTCTGGGCCTCTTCGACCCGCCGCTGCATGTCCTCGTACCCCTTGCCCAGCTTCAGCTTGTGGAACATCGGGTTCTCGAGGAGGCTCAGGAACAGACGGCTCCCGCTGCCTTCGTAGAAGAACTGGGTGTGGAAGATCATGTAGGCCGGCAGCCGGCCGGTCTCGTCGTACTGGCGAACCCGCTCGGCCAGCGTCTTGATGTAGTTGACCGAAACGGCGTGGGCGATGGAGTCCGGCTCACCGTCCACCCTCCCTGCGTAGTCGTGAATCCAGAGGACGTGGTAGTCCTCGGCGCTCCGAATGGATCGGACGAGCTCGAGCTGGAACCGTGACGCGGTCGTCGGCAGAACGGTGTTCCCCCGCTCGAATGGCCTCTGGAGGCCCCGTTCGATGAGTGCGTCCAGCTCCTCCTGGCTGTCGTGGTCCGTGTCTCGAACGGCCAGCGTCAGCGGCAGCCAGACCTTGCGCTCGTCGCCGTCCCAGTGGTCCTTCGTGCTCTTGCGGGCCTGCTCCATGAGATCGAAGAGGCGATCCAGGGTGCCCAGCGCGCTGGCGCGCTGGGCTTCGGTCAACCCACCCACCCGGTCCAGCTTCTGGGCGAACCGCAGCCGGGCGCCGGGCATGAACCCCCGAAGCGTGTCGGGCTTCTTGAACTGTCCGATGAGTCGATCGTAGGCCAACAGAACGTCGTCGAGCAGAACCTCCCGGGCTTCGTCAGCGACTTGCTCTCCTCGCTGAGGCCCCACCGCCGCAGCGAAGGCTCGGTCCATCGCCTGGTGGTAGTGCCTGCTTTCGGTGATGAACGAGTGGCCGTTCGGGTGCTCGGCATCCGTCTGGTCGAACGCCGTCCGCACTCTCGTCAGGGTCTCCCGAAAATTGTCCATCGCCTTGAAATAGCTGGCGTCGTCCTCGTCGTCGAACAGGTTGGCGTTGACGACCAACCATTGCCCGGCGTGGCGCATGTCCTCGAGTGCCTCGTACGACGCCGTGGGGAGCGACGACACAGTCACCTCGGCCGGCTTCGGCAGAGCCACCTCCGTCTTTCTGACCCGGGTCTTCCCCATGTGCGGCTCCAGCGGGATCTGGAAGCCGATATTGAAGGACTGTCCCCGGGTCGGAATCCACTCGATGCGGAAGTTGCCGCCAATTCCGAACAACCCACCCCGCCGGAAGTACGGCGTCCACCCCAGGATGAAGTCCGCGCTCTCGAGCTGCGCGTTGTAGTCGACGCCGATGTTCAGAAAGAGCAGGCGGCTGGTGAGGAAGAAGCGGGCTCCCCCGTCCCATTCGCTCCCCGACCCTCCGAGGTAGCCCTCCGCCGAGAGGCCGAGGGCTCCCGAGACCGGCAGGACCAGGTCCTTGTAGAGCCCGAAGATGCCGACGCCGCCGGCCTCGTTCGTATCCCCGTTCCAGGTCGCCGCTCCTGCCAGGTAGGGCTTGATGAGAGGGGGCTGCCCCATCGACTTGATTCTCTCGGGCGGCAGAGGAGTCGTTCCGCTCGTCTGCCCCGGAGCCTCGCCCGGAAGCAGCAAGAACACCATCGCGGCCAGCACGCGTCCTCGTATGAGGAGCCTCTTCATTCCCACCCCTTTCGCCGATCGAGGAAGGATAGCGCGTGCGGACGCGCACCGTCCAGATGCATGGCGCACGCGGACAAGCTCTCCAGTCGTGTGTTCACCCGCGTCCTCCGCACCGAAAGCTCACTCTACGCGTTCGGTCTCGCCATCGACGAGAAGTGTGGAGTTGTTGGCGCCGGTGGGCCCGCTGATGAGACGAAGCCCGGGCTGCTCTCCGACGCTGGCCATTGCAGTTTTCGGCCCAGCGGCACGTCAGCTCCACAGATAGAGCCCACGCCGGAGGCGTGCGATGAGGCCACCGCGGCAACACCCGGGCCATCTGCGACGGAGGACCCACAGAATGTCCACAGAGGGAATGACGTGTCGCTTGAAGCTATGAACGGTCCATGGAGGGCACGACGTGTCGCGGAGATCTCGTCATCCGCGCTTCCGCCGCTGGGCCCCTCCCTGCACCACCATCTCCTCGAGGGCCTCGTACGGCTGTGCCCCCACCACGCCACGGTTGGCGAACACGAATGTCGGGACCCCCGTCACCCCGAATCGGGTCGACCGCTCCCAGTCCTGATCGACACGCTCTTTGTAGGTTCGGCGCTCGAGAACGTCCAGGGCCTCCCTCTCCGGAAGCCCTACCGATCCGGCAATCCGTACCAGCCGGTCGGTCTCGGCCAGGTTGATGCCGTGCTCGAAGTAGGCCCGGAACAGGGCATCGTGGATCGCTTCGCCACCCGGTTGCTCCTCGCCCCACTTGGCCAACTCCTGCGCCAGCCGGCTGTTGTAGGTGTGGGTGCGCGCGCCGTAGGGCAACCCCTCACGGGCGGCAACTTCCATGATGCGAGCCTGGGAAGCGTCGAGGTCGACCCCGCGGCCAGCGAACAAATCCGTGAGCGGTCTCCCTTCAGGTGGTGTGTCCGGAT
>CAXMOH010000087.1:0-4469 GCA_964194855.1 uncultured Hyphomicrobium sp. | reverse complement strand
GAGGGCTTCAAGCCCACGGACGCGCCCCCCGCTCACGAGCCGCAACAGAGTTCATAGCATAGTTCTTTGTATACTTGTTTGGCGCCTTCCCGCAAGGAGTCCTGGGGCTCGAAGTCGCCACGAAGCCGTTGATTGTAAGGGCCTAAGGGTGTTTTGACCGGCTCCTGGCGGGCGTGGTATCCTGCCCCGTTTTCTTGTTTGGTGAACCTCTTCGCTGTCTGACTTTCGCCACCGACTGCCAACCCGCGCCCTGGAACGAATGCATCTAGCCCGGAAACACCCGACGCCTGCCGTGTCCTCGAGGCGTTCCCTGTGAGCGAGGTTTCGAGCAACCAGGCCCGCCACTACGCCCGGGCCCTCTTCCAGGTCACGGAGCAGGAAGGCAGGGACGAAAGCACGCAATTGCGCGGGGAGCTGCGGGACTTCGTCTCGCTGCTCGGGAGAAGCAGCGCCCTCCGAAATGCTGTCGAGCATCCGGCCGTCGTGCCGAAGGCTCGAGGCCGCGCCCTCCGCTCAGTGTCCGAGGGGGCAGGAGGATCACTCCTCCTGGGACGGCTGCTCGGTCTCGTGGCCGAGCAGGGCCACGTCGCTGTTCTGCCCGCCCTGTCCGAGGCCTTCGCTCAACTGGTGAACGCGGCCGAAGGCGTCGTCCCGGCGCAGGTGACGGGGGCCATCGCCCTGACGGCAGAGCAAGAGAAGGGCCTGGCGCAGGCCCTGCGGAAGAACACCAGCTCGGAGGTCGAGATGACGGCCAGGGTCGATCCGGGGGTCCTGGGCGGCTTGCATGTGACGGTGGGCGGCAAGACCTACGATGGCACGGTCCGAGGGCAACTGGCGGCGCTGCGCCGCCGCCTCGCGGCCGGCAGTTGATCGGGGATCAGGGAAGGGATCGGGAATGGAGATTCGGGCCGAAGAGATCACCAGGATCCTGCGCGAGCAGCTAGGCGATTTCCAAGCGGGCATCGACGTCGCAGAGGTGGGCACGGTCCTCTCCGTCGGCGACGGGATCGCCCGCATACAGGGTCTCGAGCGCTGCATGGCGGGAGAGCTGCTCGAGCTGCCCCACGGTGTCATGGGCCTTGCCTTGAACCTCGAGGAGAGCTCGGTGGGTGCCGTGCTCCTGGGCGAGACGCACCGGATCAGGGAGGGCGACGAGGTCCGCCGGACCGGGCGCATCATGTCGATGCCGGTGGGCGAGGCCATGCGGGGCCGCGTGGTCAACGCCCTCGGTCAGCCCCTCGACGGCCGCGGTCCGATCGAGACCACCGAGTTCATCCCCCTCGAGCGGCTCGCCCCCGGCGTCGTCGACCGCCAGCCCGTCAGGGAGCCCCTGCAGACCGGGCTCAAGGCAATCGACGGGATGGTGCCCATCGGCCGGGGTCAGCGCGAGCTGATCATCGGCGACCGGCAGACCGGCAAGACGGCAATCGCCGTCGACACCATCATCAATCAGAAGGGCACGGGTGTCGTCTGCATTTACGTGGCCATCGGCCAGAAGCAATCGACGATCGCACAGGTCGTGAGCACTCTCGAAGAATTCGGGGCGATGGAGCACACGATCGTGGTTGCTGCCGCCGCCTCCGAGCCGGCCCCGCTCCTCTACATCGCCCCCTCCGCCGGCTGTGCCATCGGCGAGTTCTTCCGCGACAGCGGACAGCACGCCCTGTGCATCTACGACGACCTCTCCAAGCACGCCGCGTCCTATCGGGAGATCTCGCTGCTGCTGCGCCGTCCTCCCGGGCGTGAGGCCTACCCCGGGGACGTCTTCTACCTGCACAGCCGGCTGCTCGAGCGGGCGGCCAAGCTCAACGACGAGGGGGGCGGGGGCAGCCTCACGGCGCTCCCCATCATCGAGACGCAGGCCGGCGACATCTCGGCCTACATTCCCACGAACGTCATCTCCATCACCGACGGTCAGATCTTCCTCGAGGCGGATCTGTTCCACTCCGGCATCCGTCCGGCCATCAACGTCGGCAACTCCGTCTCACGGGTGGGCGGCAGCGCCCAGGTGAAGGCGATGAAGACGGTGGCCGGTCGGCTTCGCCTCGACCTGGCGCAGTATCGTGAGATGGCGTCGTTCTCCATGTTCGCGTCCGACCTGGACAAGTCGACCCAGGCGCTCCTCGCGCGCGGCGAGCGAACGACCGAGATCCTCAAGCAGGATCAGTACAAGCCGCTTGCCGTCGAGAAGCAGATCATCGTTATCTTTGCGGCCAACAATGGCTTTCTGGACCCGCTCCCCCTCGGCGACTGCCGTCGCTACGAAAAGGATCTCCTCACCTTCCTCGACGCGCACAAGCCGGACCTCCTCACGGAGATCGCGGAGAAGAAGGACATCAAGGGCGAGCTGACCGAGAAGATCAAGGCGGCCCTCACCGAGTTCGGCGACACCTTCCAGCCGACCGAAGAGGCCTAGGCCCCAGACCCGCCATGCCCGCCCTCATCGACATCAAGCGCCGCATCCGCAGCGTCAAGAGCACACAGAAGGTCACCAGGGCCATGAAGATGGTCTCGGCGGCGAAGCTCAGGCGCGCCCAGGAGGCGATCCTCGCCGCGCGCCCCTTCGCCCGGGAGATGATGGCGGTCCTCAACCGCATGGCGTCCCGCGCCGAGCCCCACTCGCACCCGCTCCTCGAGGATCGGGGCGAAGACGGAAAGGCCCTGGCCGTCGTCATCACCGCAGACAAGGGCCTGTGCGGGGCGTTCAACGCCAACATCATCCGGACCGTCAGCCGCTTCCTCGCCGAGCGGCCCGAGGTCGGCGTCACCTTCTCGTTCGTGGGCCGCAAGGGCAGGGATTTCTTTCGCCGCAGGGAAGTGGAGATCCGCTCCGAGCACGTGGGCGTCTACCAGCCTCTCCGCTATTCGACCGCCCGGGAGATCGCAACCGACCTCATCGAGGCCTTCACGTCGGGCGAAGTGAACAGGGTCTTCCTCATCCACAACGAGTTCAAGAGCGTGATCGAGCAGCCGCTGGTGGTGGACCGGCTCCTGCCCATCCCGCGCCACGAGATCCAGCCGGAGGAGCCCGAGCTCGACTACCTCTACGAGCCGGACCCGGCGGTGATCTTCGAGAAGATGCTCCCGAGGCACGTTGAGATCCAGGTGTGGCGTGCGCTCCTCGAGTCGGTGGCGGCAGAGCACGGTGCCCGCATGACGGCCATGGACGCAGCGACGAACAATGCATCGGACCTGATCGATCGCCTGACGCTGCACATGAACAAGGTCCGTCAGGCCGCGATCACCAGGGAGATCATCGAGGTCGTTTCGGGAGCGGGGAGCCCGTCCTAGGAGAGCAGGAAGAAGATGGCAGCTGAGAACGTCGGTCGGGTCGTCCAGATCATCGGTCCCGTGGTGGACATCGAGTTCGAAAAAGACGTCCCGCCCATTTACCAGGCTCTTGGAATACGGGACGATGGCGGAGACGGCGGCGTGGCGATCGACGTGGTGGCGGAGGTGCAACAGCACATCGGCGACCACCGAGTGCGCTGTGTCTGCATGCATCCCACCGACGGCATGGTCCGGGGGATGAAGGCCCACGACACGGGCGACCAGATCACCGTCCCGGTTGGCAGCGCCACGCTCGGGCGCGTCCTGAACGTGGTCGGGGAGCCGGTGGACGAGCTGGGTCCGGTGAACGCGGACAAGCGCTATCCGATCCACCGCCCCGCTCCCACACTGATCGAGCAGTCGACCGAGCTCGAGATGTTCGAGACCGGGATCAAGGTGGTCGACCTCCTCGAACCCTATCTCCGCGGCGGCAAGATCGGGCTGTTCGGTGGTGCCGGAGTGGGCAAGACCGTCATCATCATGGAGCTCATCAACAACATCGCCAAGAGCCACGGCGGCGTGTCGGTCTTCGCCGGGGTCGGCGAGCGCACCCGCGAAGGGAACGATCTCTGGCTCGAGATGCAGGAGTCGGGAGTCGTGAACATCGACGATTTCGAGAAGTCGAAGGCCGCCTTGATCTACGGTCAGATGACCGAGCCGCCGGGGGCGCGAGCGCGGGTCGCCCTGAGCGGCCTCACCGTGGCCGAGTACTTCCGGGACGAGGAGGGCAAGGACGTTCTCCTCTTCATCGACAACATCTTCCGCTTCACGCAGGCGGGCTCGGAGGTCTCGGCGCTCCTCGGCCGGATGCCCTCGGCCGTTGGCTACCAGCCCACCCTCCAGACCGAGATGGGCGAGCTTCAGGAGCGGATCACCTCCACGAAGAAGGGCTCGATCACCTCCGTCCAGGCCATCTACGTCCCTGCCGACGAGTACACCGATCCGGCTCCGGCCACCACCTTCGCCCATCTCGACGCCACCACCGCCCTCTCCCGTCAGATCGTCGAGCTGGGGATCTACCCGGCGGTGGATCCGCTGGCCTCGACCTCGCGCATCCTCGACCCGCGCCTGTTGGGCGACGAGCACTACGACACCGCCCGCGCGGTGCAGGGCGTGCTCCAGCGCTACAAGGATCTACA
>CAXMOH010000086.1:0-3251 GCA_964194855.1 uncultured Hyphomicrobium sp. | reverse complement strand
AGCGAGGGCGAGAGACTTGGGTATGACCCGGGGCGATGCAGCGGGGGCGTTCCTCTTCACCGGGTTTCCTGGTTTCATCGGCAGGCGCCTCCTTCCCCGGATCCTCGAGCTCAAACCCGCCGCGCGGGCCACCTGCATCGTCCAGGAGAAGTTCCTGGACGTCGCTCGCGAATCTTTGTCGGCGATCGAGTCGACCCACCCCCGCTGCCAGGGACGGATCGAGCTGATGGTTGGGGATATCACGGTCGACGGGCTCGGGCTGCCGGGCGGGGCCGCTCGTGAGCTTGGGCGCTCGGTGAGAGAGGCGTACCATCTCGCCGCGGTCTACGACCTCTCGGTTCCCCAGGACGTCGGCCGGCGCATCAACGTGGAAGGGACGAAGAACGTGCTCGCCTTCCTCGCCGGGGTCAGAGGCTTCGAGCGCCTGCACTACGTCTCCACCGCGTACGTTTCCGGAACCTGGCGCGGCACGTTTCGTGAGACGGACCTGGACCTTGGGCAGGGCTTCAAGAATCACTACGAGCGGACAAAGTTCCAGGCCGAGGTCGAGGTGGTGCGCTCGTCGGTTCCGCACACCGTGTACCGACCGGGGATCGTGGTGGGGGACTCGAAGACGGGCGAGACCGGCAAGTTCGACGGCCCCTATTTCGTGCTGAGAGCGATGGAGCGGCTCCCGTCTCCCGGCGTGTTCCCTCGCGTCGGTCTTGCTCCCGGCAGGGTCAACATCGTCCCCGTGGACTTCGTGGTCACAGCCCTGGCCGCCCTGTCGACCAGCCCCATCAGCGCCGGAAAGACCTATCACCTGTGCGACCCCCGTCCCCATTCCTCGGCCGAGCTCGTCGCGATGTTCTCGGAAGCCATCGGCAAGCGCTTCGTGCAGGTGCCCGTGCCCCGAGCGGTGGCCCGAGCCACCTTTGCGCCCCGAGCCGTCGGGCGTTTCTTCGGCATGCCCCGGGAGGCCCTCGACTACCTCGGCGATGCGGTGTGCCACGACACCACCGTTGCCAGCCGCGATCTGGCCGAGCTGGGCATCGCGTGTCCTCGACTCCCGGACTACGTTCCCCGTCTGGTGGAGTTCTACCTGAAACACCGCAGCGACGTGCCGCGGGAGGCGATGGTGTAGTGCGGCCGCCTCCTACTGGCGGAGGAGCCGGTCCGGGGCGCGTCGGTCGATGAACTTGAGGTGAAGACGCTCGATGGTGGGCTGGACGCGGGTGACCCCGCGCACCTCGGCCCGCGTAGCGAAGCCCCCGCCCGCCTCCTGGACCAGGAGCACGTCCCCAACCTGGAAACCCAGGGTCGTCATCATTCGGGCGCCACCACGGCTGACGTTGTCGGCGACGGTGAGCTCTTCCTGGAGGACCGCCCCCCACTCGTCCACCTGCTGGATCGTGAAGTTGACGAACAGCTGCATGCGCGGAGCGCCTCGACGATCCTCGTGCGTCTCGCGCGAGGGATGAAACTCGACCGCTGGTTCGGCGGGTCGCGGAGGAGGAGGCACCCCGGGCCGCCGCTCCGGCTCGGGCTGCGTCCCCCAGGTCACGGGCGGCCCGGAAGCGGCTCCTGGGGCGGTTGCGGCCGAGGGCTCCTCCCGGACCGGCTTCTCGAACTCCTGCGGGATCGGAAACGCCGGCTCCGGCTCGGTCTTGACCTGGGGCTCGGGCGCCGGGGTCGGCGGCTCTGGCTCTTCGGCCCGGGGTGGTGCCTGCGGAGGGCTGGCCGGACCGGGCGTGGGCGGCGGCGACTCCCCAGCATCGTCCTGGGAGTCCGAGGGGAGGAGGTAGCGGGCGCTCGGTCGCTCGTGGAAGCCCCGGGGTGGGTACTTTCCGAAGTACATCACCCCCACCAGATTCAGGTTGGGCCGCCGGCGCACACTCCGAACGAGAGTGTAGACACGATAGGCGGCGTCCTGCAGGTCGTAGTGTCGGAGGCGCTTGGGCAGCGGCAGGTTCATGAAGAGGATCTGTCCCAGCTCCACGTCCCGGGTCAGCGGAAAGCACGAACCGCCCTGGGACACGTCCTCCGTGGTCACCAACTCCTCCCAGGTGCCTCCGTCGCCCAGGTAGCCCTGCACCCGGGCGGGTATGGCCAGGCCCAGCCGTGCGCTTTTGCGGCGCTCCCCGTGGCTCAAGGGGCCCCCCCATTTCCGGGCACGGCGGGTCTCTCCCGCCGCCCGGGGGCAGGACGACGGCGCGGTCCCTGGCGGGGCGGCCGGTGTGTGTGGACGTCGTCGAAGCGTCCGAGCGCGATCGGCATCGCTGAAGAGCGATTCTATCGCACCGAGCCGCCTGACGTAGAATAGAGCTTTTGCGCTGCAGGCCATCTGCCTGCCCGGGAGACATGAGCACGCTCGTCCGTCGGGGCCTTCTCGGGCCCCTCGCACGCATCGGCCGGACCGCCGAGGCCACGGCTCACCACGCCGGGCAGATGGCGTCGCTCGCCTGGCGGTCGGCCGCGGTGACGCTGAGAGGCCGCGTGTCTTTGCGGAGCGTCATGGACCAGTTCTGGGAGATGGGGGTCCGGAGCCTTCCCCTGGTCCTCCTCACCGGCGTCATCTCGGGAGTGGTGACGACCCAGCAAGGCGGCTACCAGCTCACGTCCACGATCCCGCTCTATGTCCTGGGCAGCGTGGTGGCGTCCAGTGTGGTTCTCGAGCTGGGGCCGGTGATGACGTCCTTCGTCCTCATCGGCCGGGTCGGGGCCCGGATCACGGCCGAGATCGGCACGATGCAGGTCTCCGAGCAGATCGACGCCCTGCACTCGCTGGGCCGGGATCCCGTCGCCGTCCTGGCTGCGCCGCGGATCATCGCCGGGACGATCGCCACGCCCCTCCTCGTCTCGATTGCCAACGTGGTGGGGATCTTCTCGGGCATGGTCGCGGCCCAGCTGTCTCTCGGACTCGGGTACGAGTCCTTCCTGTACGGGGCCCGGACGTACTGGCACAACTGGGACCTGTTCTACTCGGTCGCCAAGGGCGTCGTCTTCGGCTTCATCATTCCGTTGATCTCGGTGCACATGGGCTTCCGGACGCGAGGCGGAGCGGAAGGGGTCGGGCGTTCGACCACTGCCGCGGTCGTCTTCATGATCATCTCGCTCCTGATTCTCGACGCGACGTTCCCGTCTCTCTTCCTGAACTGACGCCATCCATGATCGAGTACATCGACATCCACAAGGCCTTCGACGTTCCGGTCCTGACCGGTGTCAATCTCACCGTCGGGACAGGTGAGACGCTGTCGATCGTCGGGCCCTCC
>CAXMOH010000085.1:0-4149 GCA_964194855.1 uncultured Hyphomicrobium sp. | reverse complement strand
TTCGTGATGCTGCCGGCCGCCGGGTTGCTGCTGGCGCTGGCCCCGGCGATCGTCGGCCTCCTCTTCCGCCACGGCGCCTTCGACGGGGAGGCGGCGGCCCGCACGAGCGCCACTTTGCAGATGCTGGTGCCGTTCATGCTGGCGCTGGCCGGCACCAACATCATCAAGAAGGTGTTCTTTGCCATCGACGATCGAACCTCTCTCCTGCTCGTGGGGGCGATCGGTCTCGTCGTGACCGCCGGCCTCGGCTACCCGCTCTCGGCGAGGCTCGGGGTGGAGGGGCTGGGGCTCTCGCTGTCGTTGTCCACGAGCCTGCAGCTCCTGGCCTATGTGGCGATCCTGAGACGCACCATGGGCTCCCGGCTCGCCCTCCAGGAGCTCGTCGCGCCCGTTTGGAAGATGGCGCTCGCCGCCGTCCCCGCTTCCCTGCTCGCCGTCTTGATCTGCGGAGCGGGAGAATGGGATCGCGGCCCGGCGAGCCTCTTCAACTGGGTGCTGCTGGGAGCCGCAGCCCTCGCCGGGGGGGGCGTCTACGTCGCCGCTGCCTGGGCCCTCGATGTGAGGGTTCTTCGGTCGCTCCTCGATCGTGTCCGCCGGGCCGACCCTCCGGGCTCCTGACGAGGGACCCACGGCCTGTGCCGAGGAACGACGACTTCGTCTAGAATTGCGGGAAAGCCGTCACCGTGCGCCTGGGGCGTCCCTCCCGAGGTCGTGGTGACTCACCCAAGAGCTCGGGAGGAAGACCAGTGATCAAGAACACGAAGCAGGCCCTCGCCATCGCAGTCGTCGCTCTGGCGCTGGGTGCCGTGGGCGTCGCCGCCTCGGCCGCGGACGTCATCGCCGAACGGCAGGAGGCAATGGAGGGCGTATATGGTGGCATGAAGAACCTCGCCGCCATCGCCAAGGGGGAGGTCCCGTTCGACGCCGGGGTGGTGCACAAGAGCGCGGCGAGCATGAAAGACCACCTGCGAGAAGCCTCGCAGCTGTTTCCCGAAGGCAGCGGTGAGGGTGACGTCGAGACGTGGGCCAAGCCCGAGATCTGGTCAAACTACGCCGATTTCGTCCTGAAGCTCGAGAAGGCTCAGGTCGCGGCCGAGGCCATGATGTCCGTGACGGAGGAGTCGGCTTTCCGTCCTGCAATGGGCAAGCTCGGAAACGCCTGCAAGAGCTGCCACACGGACTACCGTCGCCCGAAGCATTGACGAGGACTCGGCGGGTGGCCGGGGCGCTGGTCGTTCTCGTGGCGGTCGGCGCCGCGGCCTTCCTGTTCCTGACCCGGGCCCGGCCTCTCGACGTGACGGCCCTCCCGGATCACGTGCCGGACGCGGCGCGGGGGAAGGTCCTGTTCAACGTTGGCAGCTGCGGGGAGTGTCACAAGGCCGCGGACGACACCCCGGGGGCCGAGGAGGGCCTGCCCACGGGCACCGCGCCACTCAAGACCCCGATTGGCGTCTTCTACGCCGGCAACCTCACCCCGGATCCGGACACGGGCCTCGCCCGCTGGAGCCAGATCGATTTCGTCAACGCCATGACCCAGGGGCTCTCGCCCGACGGAACGCACTACTTTCCCGCCTTTCCCTACCCCTCGTACAGCATCATGCCGCTCGAGGACGTCCTGGACCTCCACGCCTACCTCATGAGCCTGCCCGCGGTGCGCGCACCGAAGCGCGAGGCGGAAGTACCAATGCCCGCTCTCGCCCGCCGGGGCGTCGGGCTCTGGAACAGGCTCGCCCTTGACCAGGATCACCGTCGCTTCGAGCCCGACACAGCGAAGAGCGAGTCCTGGAACAGGGGCGCCTACCTGACCAACGGGCTGGGCCACTGCGGCGAGTGCCACACACCGCGCAATCGGCTGATGATCGCCGACGAGGGCAGACACTTCGCCGGCGGCCGGCATCCGGCAGAGGACGTCGACGTCCCGAGCCTCAGGGGGCTCGTGGCACGGGAGAAGTATTCGGACGCTGCGGACCTGACGCTGGCTCTTCAGTACGGCGAGACCTTCGGCTACGACGGGCTCTCGAGCGGAGGGATGGCCGCTATCCAGATGAACCTGGCGCTTCTCCCCGAAAGCGACGTCCAGGCCATCTCGGAGTACCTCGGCAGCCTGGACTGAGGGGCCAGGGGCGCGGTTGGGGCGTTCGGGGTGGAGTCGAGTCCGCAGACCCGAATGCCAGCGCATGGACTGCATGAGCAAATTGCATGGAGGTCCGACTTGACCCCTGTGCGAGCGTTTTCTATCTTCATCTATTACTCGCGAGCCTGCGGGTTCGGAGGTTGTAGGCGGCTCGCGCTCTGGTCGGCCACGAGGCCCCGTATCGTTATCAAGGACGTTCCGATGCACGAGACACTGTCGAGGAGAGGACTCTACGATCCCCGTTTCGAGCATGACGCCTGCGGCGTCGGCTTCGTCGCCGACCTGAACAACGTCAGCTCCCACGACATCGTCCAGAAGGGAATCGAGATCCTCCGGAACCTCGACCACCGCGGAGCCCGGGGAGCGGAAAAGGAGAGCGGGGACGGGGCGGGGATACTCGTCCAGCTGCCCCACGCCTTTCTGCTTCGCGAGTGCGCTCAGCTCGGGATCTCACTGCCGGGGCCCGGCGAGTACGCGGTGGGACAGTGCTTCCTCCCGAAGGACCCGAAGACCCACGTGGGCGCCAGGCACGTCTTCCGCCGGGCCCTCGACGAGCTGGAGCTCGACATCCTCGGCTGGCGAGAGGTCCCCACCGACCACTCGACCCTGGGGGCGACCGCCATCTCCGGCGAGCCGCCTGTGCAGCAGGTGATCGTCCGCCGCCCCGTGACCTGCCGCACCCAGGACGACTTCGAGCGGCGGCTCTTCGTGGCCCGCAAGTACGGCACCCGAATGGTGCGCGAGTCGGTGCAGGGCGCGGCGAGCTTCTACATCTGCTCGCTGTCGTCGCGGACCGTCGTTTACAAGGGGATGCTGACACCGGCCCAGGTGCCCGAGTACTTCCCCGACCTCGTCGACGAGTCGTTCGAGTCGGCGCTTGCGCTCATCCACAGCCGCTTCTCGACGAACGTCCTGCCCACCTGGCCTCTCGCGCACCCGTTCCGCACGCTGGCCCACAACGGCGAGATCAACACCCTGCGGGGCAACGTGAACTGGATGCGGTCGCGCGAGGCCATCCTCGCCTCGTCCCTCTTCTCAGAGGACGAGATCCAGAAGTTGCGACCCGTCACCCAGGAGGGCAGCTCCGACTCGGGCATTCTCGACAACGTCGTCGAGTTCCTCATGCTGGGCGGACGCAGCCTCCCCCACGTGATGATGATGCTCATCCCGGAGGCCTGGGAGAAGAACCCGGAGATGCCGGACGACCGCAAGGCCTTCTACGAGTACCACGGTGCGCTCATCGAGCCGTGGGACGGTCCGGCCTCGGTGGCGTTCTCCGACGGGACCCTCATCGGGGCAACGCTTGATCGCAACGGCCTCCGCCCGTCGCGATACTGCCTGACCGACGACAACATCCTCATCATGGCGTCTGAGGCCGGTGTCCTCGACGTCGCCCCGGAGAAGATCGTCCGCAAGGGCCGTCTGCAGCCCGGGAAGATGTTCGTCGCCTCGCTCGAGGACGGACGCATCATCCCGGACGAGGAGATCAAGGACCGCATCTGCGCCGAACGGCCGTACCGTCAGTGGCTCGATCAGGGAAAGATCCCGCTCGCCGAGCTCGAGCCGCCGCGCCAGATCCTCCAGCCCCCGGCCCGTCGGGTTCTGACGCGTCAGAAGGTCTTCGGCTACTCGCTCGAGGACCTGCGCATCCTCATGGCCCCGATGGTGAAGGACGCCCAGGAGCCGGTGGGCTCGATGGGCAACGACACCCCCCTCGCGGTGCTGTCCGAGAAGTCGCGCAGCCTCTTCGACTACTTCCACCAGCTCTTCGCCCAGGTGACCAACCCGCCAATCGACCCCATCCGCGAGGAGATGGTGATGAGCCTCGTCTCCTTCGTCGGCGGCGAAGGCAACATCCTGCAGGACGGCCCCGAGCACGCGCGGGTGATCGAGCTGCCACAGCCCGTTCTCACCAACGAGGACCTCGAGCGGCTGCGGTGGGTGGACCGCCAGCACTTCCAGGCCAAGACCCTCTCGATCTGCTTCAAGGCCGAGCCGGGCCGGATGCACCGGGC
>CAXMOH010000084.1:0-4420 GCA_964194855.1 uncultured Hyphomicrobium sp. | reverse complement strand
TACGGCCCCGTCGCCCTCGGCAAGCGCGAAGGTCTCCTGCCCATCGAGGGCCGTGTAGACCTCCACGCCCCGGGCAGCCCGCAGCCGGACCTCCACCCTGGCGTCGTCGCCCACCACGAGCGGACGGTGGCTCAACATGTGAGGGGAGATCGGCGTCACGACCATCGCCGGCAGCATGGGTCGCAGGATGGGCCCTCCGGCAGCGAGGTTGTAGGCGGTGGAGCCCGTGGGAGACGAGACGATGATCCCGTCCGCCCGGAAGGACGAGACGAAACGCCCGTCCACGATGACGTCGAGCTCGATGATCCGCGACGGACCGGCTTTCGTGATGACCACGTCGTTCAAGACGTCGACCGTCACGTCGTCTCGCCCCTTGCGTTGAACGACGGCGCGGAGCAGCCGCCGGTCCTCGTGCTCGAACTGGCCCTGGAGGACTCCCTCCAGGGTCGGGTAGAGCTCGGGCAGTGTGATCTCCGTGAGGAATCCAAGGCTGCCGAAGTTGACCCCCAGGACCGGGATCGCTCGCTCGAGCAGACGGCTGGCGGCGAGCAGGGTGCCGTCTCCACCCAGGACCACCAGCGCGTCCGCCAGCGCCACCGTGTCCTTCCCCGAAGCGATCAGGCACTCGCTCCCGACCTCGGGGCCGCCGAGGGCGGCGGTGGCCTCGTCTAGGCACGCGCGCCGGTCACGATCCCGCAGCCAGCCCACGAGCTCCCGGATGACCGGGCCGGCTTCCTCGAGATCCGCCCGGGCCAGGACGCCGATGGTGTTCATGGGGTTACCGCCTTTCTGAGCAGGCTCTGGAGCTCGTCGTCCTCGCAGTCGCCGACGCCCGCGTCGCTCGGGACGAGGTGCAGGAAGAACTCCCGGTTGCCCTCGCCGCCCGTAATGGGCGAGGCGCACGCCCCACGAACCGCATAGCCGTCCTGTTGCGCCGCCTCGGCGACGTCCCTCATGGCCTGCAGGTGAAGCCCCGGGTCCCGAACGATCCCTCCACGGCCGACCTGGAGGCGGCCCACCTCGAACTGCGGCTTCACCAGCACGACGACGTCGGCGTCGGGTGCCAGGACCGAGCGGAGCGCGGGCAGGATCTTTCGCGCCGAGATGAACGACACGTCCATGGAGGCGATGCCGCAGCGTTCGGGAACGTGTTCGGGGGACAGGTTTCTTGCATTCGTTCGGTCGCGCACAACCACACGGGGGTCGGTTCGCAGCCGCTCGTGAATCTGGCCCCGGCCCACGTCCACCGCGTAGACCCGGGCTGCTCCCCGAGCGAGCAGTGTTTCGGTAAACCCCCCGGTGGAGGCTCCCACATCGACGGCGATGCGATCCCGGGCGACCACACCGAGGGCATCGAGGGCAAAGGACAGCTTGACCCCACCTCGGCTCACGTGGGCCGGGCCCGTCTCCACCTCGACCGCGGAGCTCTCCTTCACTCGCGTGCCGGGCTTGCTCGCTCTCTGGCCGTTCACGCGCACGCGTCCGGCAACGACCAGCGCCTGCGCCTTCTCGCGAGACTCGGCCAGGCCGTTCTCGGCAAGCCACACGTCGAGCCGCGTCAAGGGCGCCGCCTCACGAGTCACGGTCCACGATCAGCCGCGCGATCTCGGCCAGCCGCTCGCCTCGTGAGCCCAGGGGATCAAGCGCTTCGAGCGCCTCCCGCCCCAGCGAGGCGGCCATCTCCCGAGCCCGGTCGAGGCCGTGGAGGCTGACATATGTCGCCTTGCCCGCCGTCCGGTCCTTGCCCGCGGTCTTGCCGAGCGTATCGGCGTCCTCCGTCGCGTCGAGGACGTCGTCCACGACCTGGAACGCCAGCCCGATGGCCGCGACGTATCGGGTGAGGCTGGCGAGATCGGCCTCGCTGGCACCGCCGAGGATCGCCCCGCCACGGACGCAGGCCGAGAGGAGGGCGCCGGTCTTGGCCCGGTGGAGGCATTCGAGAGCGGCCGCATCGATGGTCCGACCCTCTGATTCCAGATCTTCCACCTGACCGCCGATCAGCCCCGTGGTGCCACAGGCTTCGCCCAGCAGAGCCAGGGCCCGCACTCGCCGGCGGAGCCGCGTCTCGTCCCACTCCGGGGGCATTTCGGAGAGGAGATGGAAGGCCCGGGTCAGCAGCGCGTCGCCGGCGAGGATGGCGATGCCCTCGCCGAAGACCTTGTGGGAGGTGGGCTTGCCCCGACGCAGGTCGTCGTCGTCCATGGCCGGCAGGTCGTCGTGAATCAGGCTGTACGTGTGGATCATCTCGACCGCGCACGCGAGGGGCAGCACCTCGTCCCGGGGGCCGCCCGCTGCCTCGCCGGCGGCCAGGCTGAGAACGGGCCGGATGCGCTTCCCGCCGGCGAACAGGCTGTAGCGCACCGCCCTGTGGATCGTGGCCGGCCAGGCCGCCTCCGGTGGCAGGGAGGCGTCAAGGGCCGGCTCCACCGCCCGGCGCAGCTCCTCGAGCGTCGTGAGCGCCTTTGTCCTCACCGCGCTGCGCCTCTGCTACGCGTCGTGATCATCGGGTGGTGCGAGCGGCTTCGTCCTGGGATTTCCCTTTGGGTCGAGTGCCGGCTCTCCCCGAGCGTCCTTCAGGAGCATCTCGATCTTGCCTTCTGCCTCCTCCAGCTTGCCATGGCACAGCCGCGAGAGCCGAATGCCCTCCTCGTACAGCTTCAGCGACTCCTCCAGGGCGAGCTCGCCTTTCTCGAGGCGCTCGACCAGTGTTTCGAGGGCCTCGAGGGCCTGCTCGAAGGTGGGTTCATCGGTTTTCTTCACTCGCGCTCCTTCGATTCGACGGTGGCGTGCACGGTGCCCTTGTGCAGCCGGACGCGGAGCACGTGCCCCAGCTCGGTCTCGCCGGCGTCCCGCAGCAGCACTCCCGTCGCTTCGTCCCAGACGAGAGCGTAGCCCCTGCCGAGCACCGCGACCGGCGAAAGCCCCTCGAGACGTCCCGCCATCCCGGCCAGCCTCGCCCGGCGTTGATCCACCCGGCCGCGCAGGAGCCCGTTCAGGCGCTCCACCCTTCGGGCGACGCGCTCGCGCCGGGCGGCGAGCTGCCGGTCCCACCGGAGGACCTCCAGGCGCTCACGCCTTCGCCCGGCCCGCTCACGGCTGGTCTCCAGGCGGCGCACCAGGGCACGCTCTCCTCTGCGCACCAGCTCATCCACTCTCTGGGCCCGGACGTGGAGGCGTCCCTGCTCGGCGGCGAACACCCGGTGGGCGGCTGCGGCCTCGACCCGGGCCCGTGTCCGCGCGAGCCTCAGTCTCAGCTCCGCACCGAGGCGGTTTCCCGCGGCGTCCACCCGGGCCTGGAGCTCCTCCCTGGGCGGAACGACACGCTCGGCGGCGGCGGAGGGGGTCGCGGCGCGCACATCAGCCACGAAGTCGGCGATCGTGACGTCGGTCTCGTGGCCCACAGCCGAAAGCGTCGGGATGCGCGATGCGGCGATGGCCCGTGCCACGCTCTCCTCGTTGAAAGCCCAGAGATCCTCCAGGCTCCCCCCGCCGCGGGCCAGGATCACGACGTCGAGGCCACCCAGACGGTTCAACGCGGAAATGGCACGAGCGATCTCGCCGGCCGCTCCCTCGCCTTGCACGCGCACGGGGTACACGAGAACCTCCAGGGTGGGGTAGCGTTCGTGGAGCACCCGCAGGATGTCGCGGATCACAGCGCCGGTCGGCGAGGTCACGACGCCGATGCGCCGAGGGAGAAGCGGGAGGGGGCGCTTGCGCCCCGGGGCGAACAGCCCTTCCTTCTCGAGCTTCTCCTTGAGCTCCTCGAACGCCTGCGCCAGCGACCCCTTGCCCAGGGGCTCGAGCATCTGGACGGAGACCTGATACTCGCCATGGGGAGGGTAGACACGGAGCGAGCCGCGGGCCAGGACCTGCATGCCGTCCCTGGGCTTGAAGCGGAGGAGCCGAGCATCGGTCTTCCACACCACGGCTCGGATCTGTGCCCCGGCGTCCTTGAGGGAGAAGTACATGTGTCCCGACGCTGCCCGCTTGACGTTGGAGACCTCGCCCTCGACCCACACGTCCACGAACTCCGTCTCGAGGAGGCCCTGGAGGCGGCGGGTGAGCTCGGAAACGGTGAGGGCCTGCCGGCGTGGGGGCTGTGATCCCGCCGAGCCGCCGAAGTCCAGCCCTTTCTGTTGCATGGCGCGACGGCATTTTAGCCCGAATTATTCACCAGACTTCTGCTGCGACGCGCGATAGCGCGCCTGCGGCGGGCGTGCTCGCTCCTCGCTTCGTCGACGTAGCGTCAGCTACGCCTCCTCGCAACTCGCTGCGCTTGCCCGCCTCGGCTGCGCTCTCACGCGTCTCGCGACGAAGTCTGACGAATAATCCGGGCTATCAGGAGCGTCGCACCCTTCCGGGCCGGCAGGAGCCCCGCCGGCGCTATGATGGTGGTGGAGCCTGGAGGAAGCGACATGCG
>CAXMOH010000083.1:0-3399 GCA_964194855.1 uncultured Hyphomicrobium sp. | reverse complement strand
TCCTGTGGCTGGATGGGCACTACTCGGGCTGGCTCACGGCGCGGGGTGAGGTGGACACGCCGATCCGGCGCGAGATCGAGGCGGCCCTGGAGGCGGGAACGCCGGAGGACGTGCTACTGGTCGACGACGCCCGGCTCTTCGGCTCGGCTCCTTCCTACCCTCCCCTTGACGATCTCATGGCGCTCCTGAAGTCTCAACGCCCTTGCTGGAACGTGAGGGTCGAAGACGACGTCCTGCACGCCCTCGCTCGCTGACGCGCAGGCGACCGCCGTTGATACTCAGCGCCATGGCCGTTGTCTGTCGGCCGCTCTTTGGCCACGCCCGCCGGGCGGGTTAGGCTCAGCCTTCCCTCTGGTTTCGGCCGAACCCCAGCACAAAAGCCTCGACACGTGCCAGCAGTTCATCGGGGTCCTGTTTCCACGAGGAGGGGCCCAGCCGCACCATTCTTCCTTGTGCGGCTGAAGGATGCCGCTCATTCTGAACTCGCGCCAGGAAGTCCTCGACTCCCTTCCGTTCGGCGTTGTTCACCAACCGTCGGAGATCGTAGCCCAGAAGGTAAGCGCTGGCGTGCTCAAATCCCACTCTGGCGTCGAGAACCTCCGGGGCGAAACGCCGTTCTTCATCCGGTAAGACATGGTCCTCGAGAATGTAGGCCAAGTCGTGGAGATCGCGCTCGCGCTCCTCGGGACGATCCAGATACGAGATCATCTTCAGGACTGCAATGACTGCTACGGGCGCTACAGGGATCGAGAGCCCCGGCTCGAATTCGAACGTGATGCCTTTTTCAAACGCGAGTCGGAGCCCGGTCAGGTTCATGCGCGCCCCGGTGCCCGGCCAGACGAGTTCACCCGCGGCCAACAACGTCGGACCAGCAGGGAGAACGTCGACCTTGACGCCGGCCGGTGACAGCCACTCGTGCTCTTTCCTTGGGTTTCTGTTCCATCCTTCGAGGTGAGAGAGGCGAGCTGCCAGCTCGTCGAGCGAGACGGACACCGAGATGTCGAGGTCGTCCGTTCGCCGTGGGAGGTCGATCTGGCAGGCAAGGGCGCTCGCCCCGATGAGGCAAAACCTTGTGTCGCTCCAGAGTTCGGCGAGCTGCCGAAGAGCCTGACATTGGCCCGTCGTGAAAGCGATCATCCGATCTGGCCGAGGTAGCGGCTACGGATCTCCTCGGCTGCCTCGCGCGCCCGCTCGTCACCCTCGACGAGGAGCTCGGTGTAGACGAGCAACGGATGTGCGACGTGCGGAGCCGGTCCTTCGAGACCCAGCGGACCCGGTACGCCCAAGACGACAATGGGGCCATCCCTCGCAGGCAGGAGGTTCAGCTGTCGCTGCATCGTGGCCGGGTGCGTCGCCACGTGCAGAGTTGTCGTTTCGCCTCGATAGTGCCGTGTGAGCCGGTAGCCGGCTGCCGCTCCGCCCCAGGCCCAGTTCAAACGATTGCCCAATGTGCCCTCGACGTGTTTCTCGAGGGCCAAAGCGTCGCTGAGGGCGGCGCGGTATCGGCCGACGAGGAGACGTGGCCTCAGCTTGTCTGCGTATCCGGCTAGCCACCGATCCATGAGAACGGTGGGACGCGCGATGCGCCGCCCTCCCTTGTCACGGAGGATGAGCCCTTCATCCTTCAGTCGCTGCAATAACTCGGCAGCGGTCGTCTTGCCCACGCCCGCAGCTTCAGCCAGGGACCGGATCGGAGCGGTCGTCAGCTCGGGGCGTGCGAGCAGGGCGAAGAGGACCTGGTAGCTCCTTGCGCCGAGCCCCCGGCCGTGTCGAGACGGCGACGGCGGGCGTCGACCCTCGACGTGGGCGAGGTAGTCCTGGCTAACGGCGACGTAGCAGTTGCCGGCTTGATCAACGAAGCCGATTTCCTGGGACGCGAGAAGCTGTCCGACTGGCTGGGAGACATAGGGCGAGAACACAATCCAGGGCCGGCTGCGCTCGCGCGAGACCCGGGCGACCAGACTCTGCGCTGCACTCCTGCTCAGGGGCATGCTCTTGACCGCGACAGCGAGGGTCTGGCGGCCCTTTGGTGTTCGAAGCGACAGGCGGACATCTTCCTGCTGATCAGCATCGCGGTCCAAGAGCGTCACCTCGACGTTCTTGACGAACGGGAGCGCGCGGAGACGCTCCAGATACGGATCGAGATCAGAGGGCTGTCGGGTCTTCATGTCCGTAATACTAGCATGTCCGCAAAAAGCGGACACTTGTTATTACGGACAGAGAAGGGGGAAAGGCGAGGGCTGACACTGGCCGCTGACGCGCCAGGCGGCCGCCGTCGATGCCAGTGGCGGTGATCCGCACCGATCGGAGTCAACGCCGTGGCCGTGGTCTGTCGGCCGCTCTTTGGCCACGCTCCCCGGGCGGGTTAGCATCCCCCGCATGCGGCGTCGCCTCCCCTTCCGGCTCGGATCCCTGGTCGGAGCGGGTGTCGTCCTGGGGGCCGCCCACGTCCCGTCCCTCGCCGCGGCGCTACCCGTTCTCGGGGTCCTGCGCGGGCCCCTGGGCGTCGTGCTCGGCGTGCTCGCCGTGTTGGCCGCGGTGGCCGGGGGACCCGGCGATCGTCTCGGGCCCCTCCTTCGACGCAAGGTGCCGGCGCTGCTTCTCTTCGCAATCGGCTTTGTCTTCCTCGCCGCCGTTGGCCTCTACTACACGGGACGCCTCCGCGTCTCGGGCGACGAGCCTCACTACCTGCTGATGGCGCAGAGCCTGTGGCGTGATGGCGACCTCGAGCTCCGTGACAACCTGGAGCGCGGCGAGACGAAGGAGTACACGCCCGCCGACATCCGACCCCACTGGGGCGCGCCTCGGCCCGACGGCCGGCCGTTCCCGGCCCACGGCGTCGGTCTCCCCGCGCTGCTCGCGCCCGTTTACGCCCTGGGCGGGCGGCGGGCCTCGGTGCTTCTTCTCGCGGCGCTGGGAGCGGGCCTGGCTCTCCTCTCACGCGCCCTCGCGTTCCGCGCGACCGGCGACCCCGCGGCGTCACAGCTCGCATGGCTGGTGACCCTCGGCTCGCCGGCGGCGTTTTACGCCTTCCACATCTACACCGAGCTGCCGTCGGCGTTCACCATCGCGGCGGCGCTGCTTCTTCTCTTGAAGAGGCCCGCTCCCGGGACCGTCTCGGCGATCGGCGCCGCGGTAGCGGCATCTCTGCTCCCCTGGCTACACGTGAAGATGATTCCCGTGGCGGCCGTCCTCGGGCTGATCGCCGTCGTCCGCCTCGAGGGCCGTGCGCGCTTGTCGTTCGTGGCGGTGGCCGCTCTCGCCGCGGTCGGGTATCTCGCCTTCTTCCAGTCGGTGTACGGCCATCCCACCCCGCTCGCCGTCTATGGGGGCGCGCTGCCGCCGCAGGTGAGCGGGGCGCCCCTGCGGGCGGCGGCGGGTCTGCTCCTCGATCGCTCG
>CAXMOH010000082.1:0-7591 GCA_964194855.1 uncultured Hyphomicrobium sp. | reverse complement strand
CCGCCGGCCACAGGGGAGGCTTCGCTCTCGCAGGGTCCGCCGCTCCTCCCACCTCCGTTCGAGACCCTCTATCTCCAACGCAACGGAGGCGAGCTCGCCCAGCTGCACCTGGTCGTCAAGCACGCCGCCCGTTTCAAGGGGGCGGGGGAGTCGGTGGGATCGAGCGCCTGGCCCCTGGCCGCTGCTTCTGCCGCCGAGGCGCTGGAGAGTGGCCGCTTCGCGGTCGAGGAAGGGACGCTCGGCGACACGGCTCCGGAGGGTCTCCAGTACGCCGGCCTGCCGGAATGGCTCGACGATCGTGCCGCGAAGGCCATCGAGAAGGCGCTCCGAGACCGGCTCCCGGACAAGCTCGCGGTCCGGGTGTACAAGGATCCGCTGATCGGCGAGCGGTCGGAGCCCGGGGAGACCCGCGAGGACTTCGCTCGCCGCCTGGGCGAGGCGGGTGGCGGCAAGGCCGCGGAGAAGCTGCGCGGGCAGATCGAGAAGAAGAAGGCGGCCCTGTCCGTGCTCGATGAGGTTCGAGAGGAGGATGGCCTCCCGGGACTGCAGGGGATCCGCGTCGATGCGCAGGAGGCCCAGGAGGCCCGCCACGATCCCGCCGATCTCGTCGCGGAGATCCTCTTCCGCGGAGTCGAAGGGAACCGACGGGGCATCGAGGGACTGGAGCACGTTCAGCGGTGTCCCCGCCCCGGAGCCCGGGGTGTACACGACCGCGTCGTGTGTCTTCTTCAAGGCGGCGATGTCGGCAGGCCCCAACCCCCACTCGGTAAGGCCCTTCTTCCACGTCTCGGCGGTGTCGCGGGCCGCGGTGGAGACGTCCTTGCCGTCTCGTCGGGCCGACTCGGCGTCGATCCACGGCTCGAACGACGAAGCGTCGAGCCCGTCGAAGAGGAGCAGCAGGTTACCGAGATCGCCCTTGGGGTCGATGGCGATCACGGGAACTCCCTGGCGGAGAAGCTCCTCAAGGAGGGCCACGGCGAGGCCGGTCTTGCCCGAGCCGGTCATCCCGACGATGAGACCGTGGGTCAGGAGGTCGGCGGGATCGAGCTCGAGGCGAGCCCCGAGGTCCCCGCTCCCGGGGTCCACCTGCCGGCCGAGGTACAGCCCGTCACCCATGCGAGCGGCTCCTTTTCAAATGTGGGCAATGGCAGTATATCGTCGGCCCGCTCGCCCGGGACAGGACTCATTCGGGCCGGGGCTCAGGGCTTGCGGTGACGGGCCTCGGCCTCCCCCACCCACCCACGGCGCAGCTTCTCCGTGGGCACACCACTGAGGTACGGCTTGATGTCGAGGATCGGAGTCCCGTCCAGCATGTCGATGCCGCGGACCCGCAGGTGGGAGCCCTCGCGGCCCAGCAGCTCCACCACCGTCAGCCCGATGGGGTTCGGCCGCCGGGGCGCTCGGGACGCGAAGACGCCGTGGGGAACCTGGTCATCCAGGGGCACCTTGGCCACGAGATCGAACCCCTCCGAGCGATGAAACGCCCACACCACGAAGAGGTGCGAGAAGCCCTCGATGTCCTGGAGCCCGGCCTCCAGCTCGGGCCGGAGCTCGAGTGTGCCCTCGGCACGGTGCCGGGCCCACGGCCCCTTCGGGACGTCGGCGGTCTGCTGGTGGGGGCTTCGCACGACGCCGATCGGTCGCATCTCGATGCTCGGCAGCTCATCGGATGTCTGGCTCAAGATTGCTCCCCTCGCACCGGCCTAGCATGATGCGCCGTCTGGGGAATATGCAACCCCAGCCCGAGCGGGGCTATCATGCCGGCGATGTCCCGCCCCTTGACCCGCGAAGACGTCGACTCGCTCGACCAGGAAGACGAGCTGGCCTACCTGCGGGACGCGTTCGTCCTGCCCGACGACGTCGTCTACCTCGACGGCAACTCCCTCGGAGCGCTCCCCATCCGGGCGGTCAAGCGTCTCGCGACACTCGTCGAGGAGGAGTGGGGGCAGGGGCTGGTGCGCAGCTGGAACGACTCCGGCTGGATCGACCTGCCCGAGCTCGTGGCCACCGCCCTCGCTCCGCTGCTGGGGGCCTCCCCGGACGAGGTCGCCGTGGGGGATTCGACCTCGGTCAACCTTTTCAAGCTCCTGGCCGGCGCCTCGCGTCTCCGACCGGACCGCCCGCTCATCCTCTCGGAGAAGGGCAACTTCCCCACGGATCTCTACGTGGCCCAGGGAGTGGCAAGGACGCTCGGGGGGCTGGAGCTGCGTCTCGTGGAGCGAAGCGGGATCGCGGCGGCCCTCGACGACCGGGTCGCGGTGCTCCTCCTGACACACGTGGACTTCCGCACCGGGGAGACGCAGGACATCCCGAGCCTCACGGCAGCGGCGCACGAGGCCGGCGCCCTCGCGCTCTGGGACCTCTCGCACAGCGCCGGCGCCCTGTCCCTCGAGCTCGACGCGTGGGGCGTCGACCTGGCCGTAGGGAGTGGCTACAAGTACCTGAACGGCGGACCGGGAGCTCCGGCATTCGCTTTCGTCGCGCGCCATCTGCACGACGCCATCGAGACGCCGCTTCAGGGCTGGATGGGGCACGCCGAGCCGTTCGCCTTCGAGGAGGAGTACCGGCCGGCGCCGGGAGTCGCCCGGCTTCTCTGCGGGACGCCGTCCATCCTGGGCCTGACCGCGCTCAAGTGCGGCATCGAGAGCGTGGCACGAGCCGGGATCGAGCCGCTCCGACGAAAGTCGATTCGCCTGACGGACGTCTTCATCCAGCTCGTCGAGCAGGAGTGCGCCGGTCATGGTCTCGTGCTCGCCTCCCCTGGCGAGGCGGCGAGGCGCGGCAGCCATGTGTCCTACCTCCACCCGGAGGGCCGCGCCATCGTGCAGGCACTCGTCGGGCACCGGGTGATCGGCGACTTTCGACAGCCCGACATTCTGCGCTTCGGCTTCGCCCCGGCCTATATCCGTTTCGTCGACGTCTGGGAGGCGGTGGCGGCTCTGCGAGCCGTGATGGAGTCGCGCGAGTGGGACCGCCCCGAACACCGGCAGCCGGCGGTCGTCACCTAGCAGCCGGGTGACATGCGCCCGCTCCTGGCTTTCCTCGTGTTGGTGTCCATGACGGATCGAACGTCTGCTCAGCCGACAATGACCGCGCAGGACCTCCTCGGCCTCCCCCAACCGACGGCCGACGAGACGGTCGCCTACGGCGCGGCACCCCAGCAGTTTGCGGAGTTGCGTCTTCCGGAGGGCACTGGGCTGCATCCGGTCGTCGTGGTCATCCACGGCGGCTGCTGGGAGACGCCGTGGGGCCTCGATCACGTCCGCGGCCTCTGCGCGGCCCTCACCGCCGAGGGGCTGGCGACGTGGAGCCTGGAGTACCGCCGCCTCGGCGATGAAGGGGGCGGCTGGCAGGGCACTTTCGAAGACGTGGGCCGCGGCGCCGATCACCTGCGGGACATCGCCGCACGACACCCGCTCGATCTCGAGCGGGTCGTGGCCCTGGGTCACTCGGCCGGCGGACACCTGGCCCTTTGGCTCGCGGGGCGGCATCGCCTGCCCCATGACAGCGCGCTTCGCGTCGAGTCGCCCCTCCGGCTGCGCGGTGTCGTCTCTCTTGGGGGCATCCCGGACCTGCGTGAAGGCGCCGAGCAGAGTGTGTGCGGGGATGCGATTCCCCGCCTTCTTGGCAGCTCCCCCGGGGAGCTCGAGGCGCGGTTGCGCGTCGCCTCGCCCATGGCACTTCTGCCTCTCGGCCTTCCGCAGCGCCTGGTCTGCGGTCGACTCGACACCGTTGTGCCTCTCGAGCTGGCAAGCCACTACGCATCCGTGGCTCGCCGAGCCGGCGACCGGGTCGACGTGGAGGTGCTCCCGGGGGCCGGCCATCTCGAGCTCGTCAATCCGCAAAGCGCCGCCTGGCCCGCCGTGAGTGGCGCCGTGAAGGCGCTTCTCGCCGCGCCCCCTCCCTGACGTGGCACAATCGCCCCCGGCCCGAAGGACTGTCGCCTTCCCGCTCGTCCTCTTCAAGGAGATCGGCATGATCGGACGAATCTGTGTCGCCGTCGCCCTCGGCGTTCTGCTCGTCGCGCAGCCGATCGGCGCCCAGACGAGGCAGAACTACCCGTCTGCAAAGCATGGCGGCAACTACATGCACAACTTCTATTTCCCTCCGGCGCCCAGCTCGACACCGTGGGCCCCGGACTGGGCCCCCGACGGCAAGTGGATTGCCGTGGCCATGAGCGGCTCCATCTGGAAGGTCGACCCGGAAAACGGCGTCGCGCACGAGCTGACGCACAGCGAGAGGTATCACTCGTCCCCGGACTGGTCGCCCGACGGCAAGTGGATCATCTACACGGCGGACGACGGAGGCCGCACGATCCAGCTCGAGATCCTCGACGTGGAGACCGGTGAGAGCCATCGCCTCACCGACGACGCCTTCATCTACACCGACCCGGTGTTCTCTCCCGACGGCACTCGGGTCGCCTACGTCTCGACGAAACCCTCCGGGTACTTCAACGTCTCCGTGCGATCGATCGCAAACGGCCAGTGGGCAGGCGAAGAGGTGGCCGTGAGCCGGGACAACACCTTCGGACGGAGCCGCCTCTACTTCGGCGAGTGGGACATGCATCTCACCCCTGCATGGTTTCCTGATGGCAACGAGCTCCTGATCGTGTCCAATCGGGACGTGCCGCTCGGCTCCGGCAACGTGCTCCGGATTCCGGCTGACTCGGACGGGATCGCGCAGGGTCAAACCGTCCTGCGCGAGCAGACGCTCTACCGCACGCGGCCGGATGTCTCGATCGACGGGAAGCGTTTCGTCTACTCCTCGACCAGCGGAGCGGCGGATCAGTTCTCCAACCTCTACGTCCAACCCACCGTGGGGGGGGAGCCGTACAAGCTGACCTTCTTCGAACACGACGCGTTCCACCCGCGCTGGTCCCCCGACGGCGAGTGGATCGCCTACATCTCGAACGAAGGCGGTCTCCCCCGGCTCGCCCTGCTCGAGACGTACGGTGGCGAGCAGAGGACGGTCCGGATCACGAAGAGGCACTGGAGGCGGCCGACGGGCATTCTCTCGGTGTCGACGCGTGCGTCCGGGACAGGCGCGGTCACCGGCTCGCGCATCCATCTCACCGCGGCCGACGGCAAGTTCTATGCGCCGGCAGACGCGTATGCCCGGGTCAGCGCGGCCAGAGACCCGATCTTCCACACGGAGGGACGCTTCCGCGTCGAGCTTCCTGTCGGGACGACGCGGCTGACCGCCGTCAAGGGATTCGAGTTCTGGCCCACGACGGCGGAGGTCCGTATCGAGGCCGGAGAGGTCACCGAGCTCAGCCTCGATCTGGAACGCATGGCCGACGTCGCAGCCGAGGGCTGGTACGACGGCTCCACCCACGTCCACATGAACTACGCGGGCAACCTGCACAACACACTCGAGAACCTGATGATGATGTCGGCTGCCGAGGACCAGGACATCGTCAACGAGCAGATCGCCAACAAGGACAACCGCATCCTCGACCATCAGTTCTTCATCAAGGGCGGCGGGCCCCATCCGCTTTCGACACCGGAGCGGCTCCTCGTGGTGGGGCAGGAGTACAGGCCGCCGTTCTACGGGCACGTCTTCATGTTCGGCATGAGAGATCACCTGATCTCTCCCTACACGACGGGATACGAAGGCACGGCGATCGAGAGCCTGTACCCCAGCAACACCGACATGTTCCGCAAGGCCAGGGCCCAGGGCGCCACCGTCGGCTACGTGCACGCGTTCGCCGGCGACGACGACCCGCTCGAGGGCACCCTCGGTGTCGCCAGGGGCTTCATGGTCGACGCCGCCCTGGGGACGACGGACGCTGTGGAGTGGTCCGCCGCGGGCGAGGCCGGGTTCTCTCCGCTCTATGCCGCGTGGAACAACGGCCTGAAGGTCACCGCCGTGGGCGGAGAGGACTCGATCAGCAACCTTCACCGCAGCAAGCTCGTCGGGTCCGTGCGCACGTACGTCCACACGGGCGAACGCGGCCTGGACATGGAGGCCTGGTTCACGGGCCTCAGAGCCGGGCACGCCTTCGTCTCGACCGGGCCCCTGGTCGAGCTCACCGTGGACGGCTCCGAACCGGGCGAGACGGTGGCGCTCGCGACGCGTGGCACGGTCGAGGTCCGCGGCCGCGTGCGGTCGATCACGCCTCTTTCGAGTGTGAGGGTGCTGTTCAACGGCCGGGTCGTCGAGGAGATTCCGCTCGACGGGGACAGGAAGAGCGTCACCTTCGCAAGGACCCTCTCGGTCGAGGAGAGCGGTTGGTTTCACCTGCGCGCCGACGGCGCTCCCGAAGAGCGATTCCCCCTCGATGCCCGCTACGCGCAGGCCTTCACGAACCCGGTCTGGGTGACGGTGGGCGGCGCCCCCGTTCGCAGCCGCGAAGCGGCCGAGTACTCCGTGCGCTGGATCGACAAGCTCCGGGGAATGGCCGAAGAGTGGCCGGGCTGGCGCTCGCAAAAGGAGCAGGACCACGTCTACGCCCAGTTCGACGAGGCGCGGGCCATCTACCGCAGGTTCGCCGAAGAGGCCGATGCGATCGCAAAGCAGTGAACGTCAGGACTCGGCGGGCGCTCGAGCGATCTTGAGGCTGTGGCCGAAGCCGGACCGCGGCTATCCCGCGGCCGGGCTCAGCATGTCCAGCATGGCCTGGAAGCGCGGCTCGCCTCGCAGGGAGTCGAGGTTGGAGTCGTTCTCGTACCACTCCTTCTGGGCGATGCCTCCCGCCCGGGCCGCCCTCTCGAGACAGTCGAGAGCCTCCTCGCGCTCGCCGGCCATGGCGTAGATGCACCCCAGGTTGTAAAGGAGCATCGGCTCGTCGGGGTCGAGCGCCCGCGCGGCGCGGGCCCACTCGAGTCCTCTTTGTCTGTCCCCGAGAGCCACGAGGGCGTTGGCCCCCAGGTACCGGGCCCGGACGTCGTCCGGGCTCAGCCGCAGCCGCTCCTCGGCCAGGGCCAGGCCGCGACGCCTGGTGGTCTCGGCGTCCTTCGGGCGTTCTAGGTCGTCGTAGCTCTGCGCCATCAGGAGGGGCGACTGGAAGTCGTCGGGCTGGACGGCGCACGCCTGCTCGTAGAGGCCGATCGCCTTCTCGAGGCGCCCCTCGGCGAAGCAGTGCCGCGCGTAGAAGTAGCGGGCCTCGAAGAGGTCGGGGTCGAGGCGCATGGCGGTCTCGAAGGCGGTGCTCGCCTCCTCATCGCGCCCGAGCAGCGAGAGCGCGAGGCCGTGCGAGGCGTGGGCCTCGGCGAGCGAGGGATCGAGCTCGAGGGCGCGCCGGCTCGACTCCTCGGCTCGACGCCGCTGGGCCTCGTCCCGCCCGCCGTACATGTAGAGGTAGACGCAGCAGTCGGAGATGCCCGCCCAGGCGCGTGCGTAGCCCGGGTCGAGGTCGATCGCTTGCTGGAACATCTCGAGGGCGGACTCGACACCCCGCCGCCGGTACTCGAAGTAGTGCTTCCTCCCGCGCAGGTAGTAGTCGTAGGCACCGAGGCTCGTCGTGGGCGCCTTGCGCGGGGCCGCGGGCTGCCGCGACTCGAGGGCCACCTCGAGGGCCCGGGCGATGCTGTCGGCGATCTCGTCCTGGACGGCGAAGACGTCCTCGATCTGCCGGTCGTAGCGCTCCGAC
>CAXMOH010000081.1:0-5501 GCA_964194855.1 uncultured Hyphomicrobium sp. | reverse complement strand
GGATGATCACCATCTCGTCGTACTTGACGCTGAAGAGAGCGTCGCCGATCAGCGCGTCGGGGTCTTCCCCATAACCCTTGGTCAGGAACTTGAGGGCCTTTTCGACCCTCTTGGGCGTGTAGACGAGCCCTTCGCGGTCCGCGTCCTCCCCGATTCCCACGAGAAGCTCCCGCACGGCGTCCTGCATCGAAGACATCTCCACCTCCCTGGCATTTCAAGCATACCCCGGCCCCAGTTCGGACCTGTCCTGTCCGCCCCCTCCTGCATCATGCGAGCGTCACCATCGAACCCCCAACCTGTGGGGGACCGGGAGGACGACCGTGAGTCAGGAGCTCGTGCTGCATCGCCAGGACACCGACGGGGACCTGCTCTCCGTGCTGAAGGCCCTCGAGGTCAAGAAGACGCTCGGAGCCGAACCCGTTCTCACTGCTCTCAGGCACTTTCCGGCGCGGCCGGCACAGGTCGTGCCCTTTCCGGACGATCTGAACCCCAGGCTGCGTGAGGTCCTGACGGCAAAGGGGCTCTCCGGGCTCTACACGCACCAGCGGGAGGCCTATGAGCGGGTCCAGGAGGGGCGGGACATCGTCGTCGTCACCCCCACCGCCTCCGGGAAGACGCTCTGCTACAACCTGCCGGTCCTCGACCGGATCCTGAAGGATCCGGACGCGCGGGCCCTCTACCTCTTTCCCACCAAAGCCCTGGCCCAGGATCAGCTCGCCGCCCTGCACGGCACCATCGAGGCCCTCGGGGCCGACATCGGCACCTTCACGTACGACGGCGACACCCCCCAGGACGCCCGCAAGTCGATCCGGGCTCGTGCCCACGTGGTGGTCACGAACCCCGACATGCTCCACAAGGGCATCCTCCCGCACCACACCAAGTGGGTGAAGCTGTTCGAGAACCTGCGCTACGTGGTCGTCGACGAGCTGCACAGCCTGCGGGGGATCTACGGCTCCCACGTCGCCAACATCTTCCGGCGACTCCGCCGGCTCTGCGAGTTCTACGGCTCGCGGCCGCAGTTCATCTGTGCATCGGCCACCATCGGGAACCCGCGGGAGCTGGCGGAGGCGCTCACCGAGCGGGAGATGACGTTGGTGGACAAGAGCGGCGCCCCCAGTGGCGAGAAGTACTTCGCCATCTACAACCCGCCGGTGGTGAACCGCCAGCTCGGCATCCGCCGTTCCGCCGTCAACTCCGCCCGGGATGTCTCACTCTCGTTTCTGTCGAAGGGCCTTCAGACGATCTGCTTCGCCCCCTCTCGCCTCGCCACGGAGGTGCTCGTCACCTACCTCAAGGAGGCGCTCGAGAAGAGGCCGGGCTCGGAAGGGATCATCCGCGGCTATCGCGGCGGCTACCTTCCCCTGAAGCGACGAGAGATCGAGCGGGGGCTGCGCGACGGGTCGGTGCTGGGCGTCGTCTCCACGAACGCCCTCGAGCTGGGGATCGACATCGGGAGCCTCGACGCCGCGGTGCTCGTGGGCTATCCGGGCAGCGTGGCCTCCGCCTGGCAGCAGGCGGGCCGGGCGGGCCGCCGCACGGGCACCTCGGTTGCCGTGCTGGTGGCGAACTCGACTCCCCTCAACCAGTTCATCGCGAAGAACCCCGACTATTTCTTCGACTCGCCGGTCGAGCAGGGCCGGATCAACCCCGACAACCTCCAGATCCTGGTCAACCACATCAAGTGCGCGGCCTTCGAGCTGCCCTTCAGCGCGGAGGAGAGCTTCGGAAGCGAGCCGCTCGTCGAGATCCTCGAGTTCCTGGAGGAGGACAAGCTCCTGCATCGGGCGGGAGACCGCTGGCACTGGACGAGCGACAGCTACCCGGCCGACGCGGTGAGCCTGCGGTCGGTGTCGTCCGACAACTTCGTGGTGCAGGACGTGACGGGAGTGCCCCGGATCATCGCCGAGGTGGACTACGACTCGGCCCCTTCCATGGTTCACGAGAAGGCGATCTACATTCTCGAGGGGCGGACCTACTACGTGGAGAAGTACGACCACAAGGAACGCCGGGTCGAGGTGCGCGAGGCGGAGGTCGACTACTACACCGACGCAATCGACTACACGAAGGTCCGCATCCTCGAGCGCTTCATGGAGGAGCCGCGGCAGAACGCCCGCCGCAGCCATGGAGAAGTCCACGTCACCGAGCAGGTGGTGGGTTTCAAGAAGATCAAGTTCCACACCAACGAGAACGTGGGCGCTGGTGAGCTGACCATGCCCGAGAACGAGATGCACACCACCGCGTACTGGCTCACCGTGCCCCGGGAGATCATGACGGCGCTGCCCTTCTCGCTCGAGGAGCGGCGCGACGGGGTCGTGGCGCTCTCGTACTGCCTCGGGCAGCTCGCCGCCCTCTTCCTGATGTGCGACCGCCGCGACCTCGGCGTGGCCCTGGGCGACAACGGCCAGGGGGAGGCCCGTGTCGAGCGAGGGCTCCTCCGCGCCGGCTACGTCAAGAAGGCCCAGCCGGGCGAGCCTCGGGGCGCCCGCTCAGCGGCACCCCGTGGACTGCCGCCCCAGGACTTCGAACCCAACGTGTTCGTCTACGACGCCTACCCGGGTGGGATGGGGTTGTCGGAGCCTCTCTTCGGGCTCCACGACCGGCTGCTCTCGGAGAGCCGGGCGCTGATCGCCGGGTGCGAGTGTCGCGATGGCTGCCCCTCGTGCGTCGGCCCCGCTGGCGAAGTGGGGAGCCGGGGCAAGGAGGTCGCACTGGTCCTTCTCGACGCGATTCTCGACGCATGAGCACGACGTCCTTCGCGCACGTCACGGGCCACGAGCTCTCTCTCCTATGTCGACCACCTCTCTCAACGATCGCCTGCGGCGACTGAAGCGCGCCCCCGACCCGGCGCCCGGCCTCGAACGGCTCGAGGACGAGGTGCTGGGGGTGGCCTTGCCCGACGACGGCGAGATCGCCTCGCTCAAGGACCGGCTCGAGCGCCTCGTCGCGGCCACGGCCGCCCGCGGCCGGCGCCCCACTCCGTCGGCGCCGCCCCCGGCGCCTCTGGAAGAGCTCGTCGACGGGATGCGCCGGGAGAACGAGCGGGGCGAGTTCTTCGTCGTGGAGTCGTCGGTCCATCTCGATGTGCGGCACGGCGACCTGCCGCTGTCGCGGCTCCACGCGATTCGTCCCGAGACCGTAGCCGTCCTGGCCGCAGAGCCAGACATGGCGGACTTCGATCTGAAGCAGGCGGTCTTCCTCGACACCGAGACGACCGGCCTGGCCGGCGGGGCGGGCACCGCCGCGTTCCTGATCGGGGCCGGATGGGTGGAGGGCGACCGTTTCGTCGTCCGGCAGTACTTCATGAGGGACTACCACGAGGAGGCCGCGCTCCTGCAGGGTCTGGCCGACGACATCGCGGGCTTTTCCCGCATCGTCAGCTACAACGGAAAGGCCTTCGACGTGCCTCTCCTCGAGTCGCGATTCCACCTGGCCCGCAGCCGGTTTCCCCTGGCCGAAGCCCCTCACCTCGACCTCCTGCACCCGGCCCGGCGTCTGTGGAAGGCCCGCCTGGAGTCCTGTCGGCTGCAGTCCCTGGAGGTGGCGCTGCTCGGGCTGAGGCGCCACGACGACATCCCGGGCGACGAGATCCCCCAGGTCTACTTCGACTGGGTCCGGCGCCGGGACGCGCGCCTGCTGGCCCGGGTGTTCGAGCACAACCGCCAGGACATCGTGTCCCTGGCTGCGCTCGCCGTCCTCGCTTGCCAGTGGGTGGAGGAGGGCCGGGCCGAGGATCCCCGGGACGTCTACAGCCTGGCGCGGGTGCTCGAGCGGGCACGGCTCTTCGAGCGGAGCGAGGAGGAGTACCGCCGGGCCGTTGCGCTCGGGGCCGGGGATCTGCGGGGGCCCGCGCTCCTGCGCCTTGGGGCCCGGGCCAAGCGGGCGGGGGACGCGGAGCGTGCCGCTCGCCTGTGGGCGGAGGCGGGGGAGGCCGGCGAGCCCGAGGGCTGGCGCGAGCTGGCCATGCACCATGAGCACAGGAGCCACGACCTCGACTCGGCGCTCCAGGCGGTGGATCGTGGGCTACGGCTGGTGGAGGACGGCCGGGACAGTCGCTCCTGGCACCTCCAGGAGGGCTTCCGCCACCGCCAGCACCGCCTGCGACGAAAGCAGGCCCGCGGGAGATAGGGGGACACCTTACCTGACTCAAACTCCCCGGCCGAGAGTCAGGTAAGGTGTCCCCCTATCTCTTGTTGCAGGAACTCGACCAGGTCCTGGATGATGACGGGCTTTTTGAAGACCTTCATGCCCGACTTCTCGAACTTCGGGATCAGGGGTGAGTTCGAGTAGCCGGTCATCAGCCCCACGGGGAGGCCGGGAAAGCGTCGCCGCAGCGTGCCTGCCAGATCGGCGCCGTCGCGCTCCGGCATCACCAGATCGACGAGGGCGGCGTGGTAGGTCGCCCTCTCCACCATCTCGAGGGCCTCATCCGCCGAGGTCGTTGCGTCCACCTCGAACCCGTGGCGCTCCAGGGCGCGGGTCAGCATCGTCCCGATGCCCGGGTCGTCGTCCACGACGAGAATGCGCGAGGCGTCCTTCATACGCGGTGCGGCTGATGCTACCAAGGCGGCACCCCGCGGGCAAAGGGTGAGTTTCGCCTCGGGCTGCTACACTCGGCCGATGGCCGACGCGGCGACACGCCGGCGGGTCGTCGATGCCGTCGGCCTTGGCGTCATTCTCCTCGCCCTCCTCGACGTGCTGCGGCCGTCCCTTCTCCTCCTGCCCACGATCACCGCCGGGGGGGACACACCGTGCCACTACCCGGCGGCGGCATGGTTCCACGAGCACCTCCTGCCTGCGCTGCGGCTGCACGGGTGGTACCCGGGAGCGTATCTGGGGCACCCGCTTCTGCTCTACTACTTTCCTCTCCCGTTCCTCGTCATCTCGGCCCTCGTCCCGTTTGCCGGGCTTCCGGTCGCCTTCAAGCTGGGCACGACCCTCGGCGTGTTCCTGCTGCCGCTTCTGAGCTACGTCTCGTTTCGCCTGATGAGGCTCCCGTTCCCGACCCCGCTTCTCGGAGCGGCGGCGGCGCTCGTGTTTCTCTTCGTCGAGGACAACCCGATCTGGGGCGGAACGATCGCAAGCACGCTGACCGGGGAGTTCTCCTACACCTACGGTGTCGGGCTCGCCGTGCTCTTCCTCGGGGTTCTGTTCCGGGCGAAGGAGCGCGGCGCCTCACCCTGGGTCCCGGCAGCGTGCCTCGCTCTGGTCGCCTCGGCCCACGGGTACGCGGTCCTGTGGGCCGGACTGACCGCCACCGCTCTTCTGTTCCGGGCACGCCGGCCCAGCCGCACCCTCGCCTGGCTCCTCGCCGTGGCTGCTCTCGCATTCGGGTTCGCGGCACCCTTGCTCGTCCCGTTGATGGCCGACTGGGGCTGGACGACCCCGTACCACGACGCCTGGATCGACGTCTCCACCACGGGGCTCGTCCCTCCGCTCCTCTGGCCCCTGCTGGCCGCTGCCGCCGTCGGTCTCGTGTTGGCGGTGCTCCGGCGTCGGGCGGA